>CAYURS010000041.1:0-7263 GCA_964447165.1 uncultured Thiotrichales bacterium | reverse complement strand
ATTGCCTGCCTTGAGTGCGAGCAAAAAAATACCCTGCAAGACATAGGGCAAGAAACAGACATTGACGAGCCAGAAAGTGACTCCGTAACTACTATGAACCTAGCACCGCGCGCAGTAAACCAACAAAACATTTACTTAATGAATCAAGTCTTGCGTGATGTGATAAGGCGCGGCACTGGCTCACGTGCTCGATCACTGCAGCGTGCAGACATTGCTGGCAAAACAGGTACCACCAACGACCAACGTGACGCTTGGTTTTCTGGTTTTAATCAGGATATCGTCGCCATTACGTGGGTTGGCTTTGATAACTCAAGCCCGCTAGGGCCAAGAGAAACTGGCGCCAGCGCTGCGCTACCTATGTGGATACAGTTTATGGAACAGGCTTTACCACTCTATCCTGAAAAACCACTACCCAGACCGAGCGGCATGGTGACGGTTCGTATTGATAGCGAAACCGGATTATCGGTTGGCCCGGGCCATAAGGGCGCCATTTTCGAAACCTTTCGCGCCCAACATGTTCCAAAAAAACAGCAAACAAACCAACAAACACCATTGTTTGGCGGCGCCAGGGCTCATCCAAATAGCAACGGCAATAACAACCCATCTGATAGCGGAATTCCATACCAGTTATTCTAAGACCTAACATGTTAGGAAATAAGTCCTGGCATTGTTAAACCCTGCAATAAACCCGCAGGGCTATAAGAATAAGAAATAGCAGCTTACAAATGCTAAAAAATGCCGCTTGAGGAGTTTGTTCAGGGCCCTCTAGCGCTTAGACAAAGGCACGTATTGACGCGCAGTGGCGCCCTCATAGACTTGGCGTGGACGACCAATACGTTGGTCAGGCTCTGTGATCATCTCTAACCACTGTGCAACCCAACCTGGCGCGCGCGCGACGGCAAACATAACTGTAAACATATTAGTTGGGATGCCTAATACTCGATAGATAATGCCAGAATAAAAATCAACATTGGGGTACAATTTACGCGCAACGAAATATTCATCGTTTAAAGCCACTTCCTCCAATTTCAGTGCCAATTCAAACATCGGATCATTAGAGTCGCCTAATTTATCCAGCACCTCGTAACACATTTGACGAATAATTTTAGCGCGTGGGTCGTAGTTTTTATAAACACGGTGGCCAAAACCCATCAAACGAAAGGGGTCATTTTTATCTTTAGCCTTATCTAAATATTTGGCAATGTTTGCAACATCACCAATTTCTTCCAGCATGGTCAGCACTGCTTCATTTGCGCCACCATGCGCCGGCCCCCAAAGTGCGCTGATCCCGGTTGCAATACAGGCAAATGGATTGGTGCCAGTGCTGCCAGACAAACGTACCGTAGACGTACTGACATTTTGCTCATGATCCAGATGCAGCATAAAAATAAGATCCAGCGCCTTGGCAGCAACAGGGTTCACCTCATACTCTTCCGCTGGCACGGAAAACATCATATGCAATAAGTTGGCGCAATAATTCAAAGAGTTTTTAGGGTAGACAAAGGGCTCGCCAATGGCGTATTTATAACTTGCCGCGGCAATGGTCGGAATTTTAGCCACAATACGATGCGCAGCGATTTCGCGCTGAGCCGGATCATAAATATCCGCAGCATCAGGATAAAATGATGACAACGAACCCACTACACCCATTAAACTCGCCATGGGATGTGCATCATGGTGAAAGCCTTGATAAAAACCTTTAAGGCTTTCATTTATCATTGTATGACTATCTATCGAATCAACAAACCCGGATAGCTGTTGTTCCTTTGGCAGCTCACCGTATAACAATAAATAAACAACCTCCATATAACTGCTGTGTTCAGCCAACTGCTCAATAGGGTAGCCACGGTAGAGTAAGATACCTTCATTACCATCGACATAGGTAATACTGCTGCGACAACTTGCCGTCGACATAAACCCAGGGTCATAGGTAAGATAACCAAACTCACGGTACAGCGACGTAATATCCACTGCTGCAGGGCCTATCGTACTACGACGCAAAGGTAGCTCGAGCTCTTTGCCGGTAGAATTATCGATAATCGTTACAGTGTCCTTCGGCATGCTTAACCCCTTTTAATCCCTAGACATTTACCGCAAGTGTTTTTAAGTCATCACGTAAACGTGACAATGAAGCATCTAATGCTGCTGCTTCAGCAGGCTCTAAATCTAATTCCACCACGCGCTCTAGCCCCCGAGCACCGAGCACTACAGGCACTCCTGCGGCAATATCATGTTGACCGTATTCACCATTTAACAAGGCTACACAGGGTAATAAGCGTTTGCGATCATAATGTATCGCATCAATCATCTCGACAATAGCCGCGCCAGGCGCATCGTAAGCACTGCTGGTCTGCTTTAACGCCAAAATCTCTGCGCCGCCTTCGCGGGTACGCTTAACGATTTTTTCTATTGTTTGCTCATCAAGAAAATGCGCAATGGGAATACCGTTAATACAGGTATAGCGTGTCATCGGCACCATCGCATCACCGTGACCACCCAGCACCATGGTACTAATATCTTGTACGGAAAAACCTGTTTCAAGTGCAACAAAGCTAGCCATTCGCGCCGCATCAAGCACGCCTGCTTGGCCAATAACTCGATGTTTAGGCAGCCCGGTATGGCGCCATAATTGATAGGTCAATATATCAACCGGATTACTGACAACGATGACAATTGCCTGTGTTGCATAGCGTTTAATCCCTTCAGCAACATTGAGTAGTATTTTATTATTTTCAGCCAATACGTCCATACGAGACATACCAGGCTGCCGTGGCTTACCGGCAGTAATCACCACCACATCTGAATCAACAATGTCAGCAAGCTCGGTACTGCCATGCAAGCGCGTATCAAAACCAAAGAGCGGGGCACACTCTTGTATATCCAATGCAACACCTGCAGCAATGCCAGGTCTGACATCAATTAATATAAGCTCTTTGGCAAGCGCTTTTTGGGCCAGTAAATGTGCTGTTGCCTCACCGACTCGACCAGAACCTATAATTGCGATCTTATCCATAGTGTAGTGTCCTGGTTAAGTAGATGACACTGATGGCACAATAGCTAAAGACGGGCGGGCAATGTCTTTCAACACATCTTCAGGATAATGTGATGGATAATCATGCCGCGCCACGCCCGATTTCACCGCTGCAGCGGCAACGGCTGGCGCCACATAATCAATTAAACGCGGGTCTAGTGGTTTAGGAATAATATAGTCACTACCAAATTCTAGATGATCAAGCTGATACGCTAACAGCACCTGTTCTGGCACGGGCTGATGCGTTAAAGCATGTAAGGCCTCGACAGCCGCAACCAACATATCATCATTGATAGATGTCGCATGAACGTCGAGCGCACCACGAAATATAAAAGGAAAACCCAACACATTATTCACCTGGTTAGGATAATCACTACGGCCTGTCGCCATAATCAAGTCTTGCCGTGCTGCTAAGGCAATATCAGGGAGAATTTCTGGATCCGGATTAGACAAAGCAAAGACGATGGGTTTAGCAGCCATGGTTTTAAGCTGTGCCTGCGACAACAAATCAGGGCCAGAGACACCGATAAAGACATCGGCATCGACCATCGCATCAGCCAAGCTACGGCAATCAGTATCGACAGCAAAGCGGCGTTTATGCGTCGTTAGATCGCTGCGATCACTGTGTATAACACCTTGGCGATCGACCAACAGCAAACGTTTTGGATCGGCGCCTAAACAACGCAAGAGATGCATCGAGGCAATGCCTGCTGCACCGGCACCAAGACAGACGATATCAACGGCATCAAGTCGCTTGCCCTGTAGCTCTAGTGCATTGAGTAAACCGGCCGCAATAATCACGGCGGTACCATGTTGGTCGTCATGGAATACCGGCACATCAACACGCTCGCGTAAGGCTTGTTCTATCTCAAAACAATGTGGTGCGGCGATATCTTCAAGATTAATGCCGCCGAAAGTCGGTGCAATACTCGCCACAACCTCAACAAAGTGCTCGGGAGAGCGTGCATCCACTTCAATATCAAAGACGTCGATATCAGCAAATTTCTTGAATAACACGGCCTTACCTTCCATCACAGGCTTGCTGGCCAAGGCACCGGTATTGCCTAAACCCAAGACAGCACTGCCATCGGAAATAACAGCCACCAAATTACCTTTATTAGTATAGCGGTAGGCATCGTGAGGTGTTTTTACAATAGCTCGTACCGGCTCGGCAACACCCGGCGTATAAGCCAAACCTAATTGATACTGTGTATCACAAGGCTTGCTGATGGCTATGGCGATTTTGCCTGGTTTTGGTAAGGCATGGTATTCCAATGCCGCCTGCTTTAACTCGTCAGTCATTTTGGCCTGCTAACATTCATTGCAGCGCTTACGCACCAAAGGGTTATTTTACTATTTTTATGCGCTCACCGGGTGTTGGTTCACCCTGAGGGTATTGATCGTTCATTAATCTCAGCTGAGACTCGGCATCATTGGGGATCCGCGTCTGTTTAGCCAGCGTTGCGTAGGTATCACCCTCTTTTGCAACAACAAGCTGTATCGACAAAGCTTTGGCCAGTGGTCGCTCTTCATCACTCAGTGGATGAAAGCTTGTCACTGTGTCTAAAAAGGCGCTATCAAAACTTTTTAACGTCCCAGCATCCTTGGTTGTCGCAAAGAAGGTATAGGCCTTAGTGCCCATATACATCACGCTGATACGAATATCGCGCTGACCAAAAGGCGTATTGCCACGGGTGAGTCCAGTATAGCCCTCAAGGCCATGACTGCTTAGCGCACGCCCTTGTTTCAATGAATTAACCTTAAGCCGCGTTTTTATAAACTCACCCGCCGCAATGCGTTTATTGATGTCTTCGGCGCCGACCTGTATCACCGCCTCACCCTGGGGCGCTTGTGCAATGATAGCGTTAGGTCGATTATCGACGCGCCAGCCTTCTGGAAAAGTCAGTGCAAAGCCGAGTTCAGCATGATAAAAGCTCGCGCCGCGGCGAATACCCTGTGCCTCACTATCGCCAAACACCATACCCTCGATCTTACTCAGATATTCATCACGATTAACCTCGTTAGCATCGGCTGTCGCCAACGCATTGGCTCTGCCAACCACCTCTTGCAAACGGGTATCATTCTTGGGGTGTGTGGCAAATACACCGTGGTAGGCGCGCGGCTCTCGCCCTTCTTTTTTGGCCAGCTCTTTGTCAAAAATCTCCTGGTCTTTCAGCACCCCGATGACTTCAATCATTGCCTCAGGCTGATAACCACTGCGAGCAATATACTCAGCACCCAGGCTATCTGCCTCTAGCTCATGTTCGCGACCATAACCGCGAATCCAGGCGGTACCAAGTAGGTTAAACAGGTTTTGTGCGCCAGCAGTACGCAGTGCTGGCACAAAAATAGAGCCTATCAAGTAACCAAATCCGCTTGCTTGCTGTTGGCTAAGCTGCTGCACACCATGGCGCGCGGTGACATGACCAATTTCATGGCCAAGCACGGCTGCCAACTCCGCCTCAGAATTGAGATACGCCATAATGCCGCGAGTGATATAGATGTAGCCACCGGGCAGGGCAAAGGCATTGACCTGATCGCTGTCAAGAACAGTAAAGCGGTAGACTAAATCAGCACGATGACTATTGAGTGCAAGCTGCTCACCCACCTGTTGCACATAGGTCTGGAGCTCAGGGTCATCATAAAGACCAAATTGATCAATGATTTGCTGATGCGATTGACGACCGAGCTTAATCTCGGCAGCTTCACTCATTAGCACAAAATCGCGCTCGCCAGTCGCCGGATTGACTGCACAACCAGCCGCGACGCTGGCCAATAACAGTAGCCAACACACTCGGCAAAAAGATGAGGGGGAGTGATCCTGGGTCATAATGCTAGCCAGTGTAGACGACAGCAGATGAATTTACGTGGTGGAACAAAGGCACAGCGCCCCAAGGATAGGCACGCGCTCACACGGCGTGTGTGCCGCTTATTTTTTGCCGTATTTTTGGTTAAAACGGTCAACACGGCCAGCAGTATCGATAATCTTCTGCTTACCCGTATAAAATGGATGGCACTGTGAACAAATTTCGACGCTGAGATCTTGGCCCAAGGTTGAGCAAGTCTGGAATGTGTTACCACAGCTACAGGTAACGGTCATTTCTGCGTATTTAGGGTGAATATCAGCCTTCATGGTGTTTCCTTAATAGTTTCGCCGCCATTCACAAGTGCTTTGTGAATACGGTTCAAAAGGGTTGGCTATGGTACGTAAAAGTGACTGTTGCGGCAAGCTTAATTAACTAAACAAACCGATAACATATTATTTTAGCGTTTCATTGACTCAAAAAACTCGGCATTGGTCTTGGTGCCCTTAAGTCGGTCAAGCAAAAACTCGATCGCGGCCAGTTCATCCATAGGGTGCAAAAGCTTGCGTAGTATCCACATTTTTTGCAACTCATCCGGTTGAGTCAGATACTCTTCACGCCGCGTACCAGAACGATTAAGGTGGATCGCCGGATAAATGCGTTTTTCGGCGATACGGCGATCAAGGTGCAACTCCATATTACCGGTACCTTTAAACTCTTCGTAAATCACATCGTCCATGCGCGAGCCCGTCTCAACCAAGGCCGTCGCAATAATCGTCAAGCTACCACCTTCTTCAATGTTACGAGCACTACCAAAGAAACGCTTAGGGCGATGCAAGGCATTGGCATCAACACCGCCAGTTAACACCTTGCCCGACGAAGGAATCACCGTATTATAGGCGCGCGCCAGGCGGGTAATTGAATCAAGCAAAATGACTACATCACGTTTGTGCTCAACTAATCGCTTGGCTTTTTCCATCACCATCTCTGCTACTTGCACATGGCGCGTGGCTGGTTCATCAAAGGTGCTGGAAACCACTTCGCCACAAACAGAACGTTCCATCTCGGTCACTTCTTCAGGACGCTCATCGATCAACAGAACGATGACGTAACATTCCGGGTTTTGCGTGGTAATGGAATGTGCGATGTTTTGTAACATCATGGTCTTACCCGCTTTAGGCGGTGACACAATCAAGCCACGCTGGCCTTTACCAATCGGTGAAACCAGCTCAATAACGCGCGAGGTAATATCTTCGGTACTACCGTTGCCTAACTCTAATTTGAGTCTCTCATTGGCAAATAGTGGCGTTAAATTTTCAAATAAGATTTTGTTCTTGGCATTTTCTGGCAATTCAAAATTAATCTCATTAACCTTGAGCATGGCAAAATAACGTTCGCCATCTTTAGGTGGGCGGATTTTGCCAGATA
>CAYURS010000040.1:0-7344 GCA_964447165.1 uncultured Thiotrichales bacterium | reverse complement strand
GGGTTGCAGCAAATGTAACTATCTTGGCTATCGTGGGCGTATTGGTGTCTATGAGTTAGTTGAGGTCGATGCGACGATGAGCAGGTTGATTCATGACGGTGCATCAGAACAAATTATTGAGCAGCAGGCGCGTGAGTCGACACCCAGCATGATCGATGATGGTGTTCAGCGAGTGCTCAGTGGCGAGACAACGTTAGAAGAGCTGCTTCGTGTGACGCGTGAAGCTTAGGGCCTCCAGTTATGAGCGCATTTGAATACACCGCTCTTGATTCAACAGGGCGCAATAAAAAAGGTGTGCTCGAAGCGGATACCTCACGCCAGATACGACAAAAGCTGCGCGACCGAGGTTTGGCTCCGCTCACTGTTGTTGAGGTTCAGCAACGAGAAGCGCGTTCAGCCAATCAACTTTCCTTTTTGCGTCGTAGTGTTAGTGTTCCAGATCTAGCGTTAATTACGCGCCAACTGGCGACTCTGGTTAAAGCTGCATTGCCGATTGAGGAGGCACTGCGTACTGTCTCACAGCAAACCAGCAGGCCATATATTGAAAGCATGTTGCTAGCGGTACGCGCGCGGGTAAAAGAAGGACACACCTTGGCTGACTCCTTGGCTGATTTTCCGCATGTGTTCCCCGAGCTTTACCGCATGACTGTCGCTGCAGGCGAGCATTCTGGTCACCTTGATATCGTGCTCGAGCGTCTGGCCGATTACACAGAAACGCGCCAGGCATTAAGGCAAAAAACTCAACTTGCGCTGATTTATCCGATTTTATTGACGGTAGTGGCGGTGTTGGTCATTGTTGCTTTACTCACCTTTGTCGTCCCGCAAGTTATCCAAATTTTTGACAGCATCGAACAAGAGCTGCCGATTCTTACTAGAATACTGATAGTAGTTAGTGATTTTTTACGCGACAATGCCTGGTTGTTAATCGGCGGTATATTGGGTGCAGCCATCCTCTTCACTAGCGTATTAAAGCGGCCTGGCCCTAAGCGCACATTTCATAAGCTGTTACTTAAATTACCGATCATTGGTCGTCTCGTACGTGGCACCAATACCGCACGTTTTTCGCGTACGTTTAGTATCCTCGCTGCCAGTGGTGTTCCTGCCCTGGAAGCAATGAAAATATCCTCCAAAGTGTTAAGCAATATCCCCATGCGTGAAGCAGTCGAAGATGCGGCAGCACGAGTACGTGAGGGTGCCGGAATACACAAGTCCCTGGAGCATGCGGGCTATTTCCCGCCGATGACATTACACCTGATTGCCAGTGGTGAAGCCAGTGGCAACCTGGATATGATGTTGGAGCGTGCGTCAGCAGCGCAAGAAAGAGAAGTGGAAACCATGGTTGCCGCGTTTGTTGCCTTGTTTGAGCCTTTATTAATTGTCGTTATGGGTGCTGTTGTTTTAGGCATTGTGCTAGCGATATTATTACCTATATTTGATCTTAATCAATTAGTGCAATAAAGAGAGTGGAAAATGTTTATGAAACAGACAACGAGCAACAGCGGACGCTTGCAAAGCGGCTTCACCTTGATCGAAATTATGGTGGTAGTTGTTATTCTCGGTATCTTGGCGGCAGTGGTAGCCCCGCGGATATTTGATCGACCTGATCAAGCTCGTATTGTTAAAGCTAAACAAGATATTCGTGTATTAGAGAATGCATTAAACCTTTATCGTTTAGATAATTTTAACTACCCTCAAGGTGACACCGGGCTGCGTGCTTTAGTCGAAAAGCCTGCTGACGCGCCGAACTGGAAAGAAGATGGCTATCTGGATCGATTACCTAAAGACCCCTGGCAGAACGAATATCAATATTTGAACCCTGGCATACATGGCAGCATTGATATTTTTACTTATGGGCGTGATGGTGGTAGTGGTGGCGAAGGTGCTGATGCTGATATTGGCAATTGGAGCCTTTAAAATATTCTCATGGTGTTTAGGGTGATGCAACGACAAAAAGGCTTTACCTTACTTGAGCTGATTGTTGTTACCCTCATCATTGGTCTCATGATAGGTGTGGTTAATCTGTCTTCAGGCCTAAACCGTCAACATAATGTGCAAGAAGAAATAGAACGGTTGGCAGCGCTGATTGATTTGGCGGCGCAAGAGTCTATCTTTAAGTCTGCCGAGATCGCACTTGAGTTTGAAGAGAGTAGCTATCGGTTTTTAACGCTGATTGAAAATGAATGGCAGCCCATTGAAGCGGATCGTATTTTGCGTCAACGGCAATTGCCTGCGGGTTTGGAAATAGAGTTATTCATTGAGGGTGAGAAAAAAGAAATCTTTAGTGTTGAAGTTGAAGGGACAGATAAGAAGAATATTCCCCCACGTATTTTTTTACTTTCAAGTGGTGAGATCACTCCTTTTGAATTCAGCCTAAAGGCAAGTGATGGCGATACCTTGTATACCCTGATTGGCCGTATCAATGGTGAATTGGAGATAGAGAAAACCGAGGCGCAGCCGAGTTAGCCTATATATGCCTACGTTAAAGACATCATCACAGTTTTTTTGTGAAAAAGGTTTTACGCTTATCGAAGTTGTCATTGCCTTGGCCGTAATCTCTATTTCGATGGCAGCAGTGATTAATGGCGTGGGTAAAAACATCAACAATGCCAGTTACCTTCGTGAGAAGACATTGGCACATTGGGTCGCATCAAACAAAGTCGCTGAAATTCAGTTAAGTGACATTGCCATCGATGCCAGTGAAAAAAAAGGTGAAACGACCTTGGCTAACCTTCGTTGGCAATGGCATGTCAAAATTAGTGATACCGATATCGAAGCCATCAAACGCTTAACGGTTGAAGTGCAGCGCGAAGAGGGTAATGAACCTTTGGCAACCGTTATCGCTTACGTGGGGCAAGAGTCATGATTTCACGGCGACGTGTACCCTTCAAGAAGGTAGCCCTCGGAGTACACGGTCTGCGCAAGCAAACTATCAGTGGATTTACCTTGCTTGAGCTATTGGTGGCCGTGTCAGTCTTTGCGGTTGTCGCTGCCTTAGCCAGCGGTGGTTTTAACTCCGTCTTAAATACCGCATCTCACAGTAAGGGGCAAATGCAACGATTTGCAGCATTGCAAAAGGCGATGGTAATTATTGCGCGAGATGTCGAGCAAGCGGTAGAACGTCCTGTTCGCGATGGTTTTGGTGACCGTTTAGCGGCTTTTATTGGTGGTCAGCCGATCAATTTGTTGGAGTTTTCACGTACCGGACGACGGAACCCTGGCCAGGTAGCGCGCAGTCATATTCAACGCATAGGCTATCGCCATGAAGATAATGTACTTTATCGACTCAGTTGGGCAGTGCTTGATCGTGCCCAAGACAGTGAGCCGCTTGAATATGCATTGCTCGAAGGTATTAATGAAATTGAAATTCGCTATCTCGACAGTAATCACGAGTGGCAAGATCAATGGCCGCCCTTGCAGGCAGAGCAAGACAATGATAATGCCTTACCTAAAGGCGTTGAGATTACCTTGGATGTTGAAGGTTTAGGTGCCATCCCACGGCTGTTTCGCGTCAGGGGATTTTCGTGACAGGTAGCCCGAGTGCTAATCTGCGCCAACACTTACATCGACAAGTAGGTGTTGCTTTAATCACCGCACTGATCTTTACCGCGTTAGTGACCACGTTTGCTGTGGCGATTGCGTCGCAGCAACAAATTGATATTCGCCGTACCGGCAATATTCTTAGTAGCGATAGAAGTTATCTTTTGGCTTTGGGCATTGAAAATTGGGCGCGTGATGTCTTACAAAAGGATATTACAGATGTCGAGGGTGAGCTGATTGACCATTTAGGTGAAGATTGGAATGTGGCCTTACCGCCAATTCAAATCGAGGGCGCTATGGTAACGGGAAAAATTACCGATCTTCAGGGATTAATCAACGTCAATGGTTTAGTCAATGACAGTGGGCAACCTGTCACAGTTGAGGTGCAGCGATTTAGGCGTTTATTAGAATTGTTTGATTTTGATCCAGATATTACAGATGCTCTGGTTGACTGGATAGACTCGGGCACGGAAGTGACGATACCGTCAGGCGCTGAAGATTCCTATTACCTCAGCAAAGCCCCCTCTTACCGTACCGCCAATGCGCCCATGGTCAGCATTAGCGAGTTGCGTTTGGTGGCAGGTTTTGATCGGGAAGTTTATACAGCACTCAGTCCTTTTTTAACAGCTTTGCCCGCTGCAACGAATACGACGAACAATAACCAAACTGGTTCTAATAACCAGGGTAATAGTAATAATCAGCAGCCAAATCAAAATGGCACTAATGCCAATAACAACACGAGTAATAGTAGCGGTACGCCGATCAATATCAATACGGCACCTCTTGAAATTTTAAGAGTATTAACCGATCCTCCTTTATCAGAGCTTGAGGCTGAGTCCTTGCTAGAGGATAGGGAGTCTGAAGGAGGCTTTAAAAGCCAAACCGAATTTCTTGAGCATGCCGTGATAGTAGGTACCAATCTTACCCAGGCTGGTGCCGGCAATAATGGACTGGCTATTAGCAGCGAATATTTTCTTATTGAAGGCACTGCGGTATTGGTAGATGCGCAAATGCATTTGTTTAGTGTGGTGCGGCGTGATAATGGTAATCTTACGGTACTTATGCGTGGACAAGGTAGTTATTAATGGCGGTGCTATTTTTACATCTCAATGCTGAACGTCGAGATACGGCCGAATGGCTGCATCTCGACGAGAGCATTGCTATGGCGGTAGTGCGTCATGGGCCATTATCGTTAGCGGCAAGAGATGCCAAAGGCGCACACGTTGTTGTGCTATTACCCGGTGCTGACATTACGTTAGCTGATGCCGTAGTGCCAACCCGAAATGTCCAGCGTATTATCACGGCACTACCCTATTTACTAGAAGAAAAATTTGCCAGCGATGTTGAAGACCTGCATTTTGCTTTTAGCAAGCCTGATTCAGACAATAGCGTTAATGTTGCAGTTATTGCTCGTGACAGACTTGATGATTGGCTGCAACGCTTATTGGATGTTGGCATTCGGCCTCAGGTCATGGTGCCAGACATCTGTGCAGTGCCCTATTCAGAAGACACATGGTCGGTAGTCGATGGTAGTGATAGCGTATTGTTGCGTATGGGTCTAAATAATGGCCTGGCTAGTGACCGTGCCAGTGCAGTAGACACATTACGCTTGAGTTTAACTTTAATGGCGCAAACACCACCGGCACATATTGTTTACTATCGCGGTGTTGATGACGAGTTTGATGCGCTTGATTTTGGTGATCTAAGTCCAGAAGTTGATGTTGATCTGCTTGCAGAGCACCGCCTTAATTTGTTAGCGAAACATTATCAAGCCGACACAACCATCAATCTGTTACAGGGTGATTATGGTCGACGTGAACAGCTTAGCAAGCGTTTGCGACCATGGCGTTCTACGGCAGGTATTGCAGCTATTGCTTTAGTTTTATTTATTGTTCTGAAGATGTTTGATTATGCTGATTTAGTGCAACAGCGAGACCAGCTTAATACGCAAGTTAATGCTGTTTATAAAAAAATATTTCCGCAGGCCACGGGTGTGGCCAATAAAGAACGTGTGCAGAGCTTGCTCAAGAAACTTGGCAAGGCTAAAGTAGCTAGTGATAGCTTTCTTGAGTTATTGGCTAAAGTTGCAAGTGATTTAAAAAATACAACACAGCTTGAAGTGACACGTATTGGATATAGTAACCAGGCGCTTAACTTGGCTTTAACGCTAGCTGATTTGCAAAGTCTTGATGATTTAAAAACACGTTTGGGCAAAGATACGAGTTTGTCTATTGAGATTCAGTCGGCGAGTTCTCGTAATGGTAAAGTTGAAGCGCGCTTGCAAATAAAAGGTAAGCAGCGATGAATCAGTGGTGGGCAGGCCTGAACCATCGTGAGCGCCGTATATTTATCATTGGCGCTATTGTTGTGTCGGTGACCCTATTATATTTGTTGGTAATTGAGCCTTTTTCCCATCATGTTAAAGAGCTTAATGTGTCAGTTAGTAAACAAACGAAATTATTACAATGGATGCGTAACAGCGAGCAACAAGTAACTACATTACGTGCGAGTTCCGAGTCTAGAAATCCCTCAAATACTGGTAGCAGCTCTTTATTAGCTTTAGTTGATCAAACTGCCAAGCGTAGCAAATTAGGCGCGGCGATCAAGCGTGTAGAACCGGAAGGCAGCCAAAATGTTCGCCTCTGGTTGGAGCAAGCCTCCTTCGATAATATTTTACTCTGGCTAGCAAAAATCAAGCAAAACCACGGTATCGAAGTTAGTCGTATTAGTGTTGATCAGCCCGATAGTCCAGGCATTGTTAATGCGCGTATTTCCCTGCAACGAGGTGGGCAATGAAGCGAGTAATAAAGCTGGGTATTTTTACTTTTTTTACCTACGTAGTGTTTTTGTTTTTTACCTTTCCAGCAGAGCGCGCCTATCACTATATTTCTGGTCAATTGCCACCGACGGTCAAGCTCTATGGCTTAACGGGAACTCTATGGTCAGGTAAGGCTGAATTATTGACCTTGGCATCGCAACAATATCGCAACGCGAGTTGGCGTTTTCAAGCTAAATCACTATTGTCAGGCGAGGCAGTATTTTATTTGGATTTCGATAATGGCCAAAGCCAAATAAAGGGTAATGTTGGAATTAATCTATCAAAGCGTTTGGTGTTGAGAGATGTTCTCTTGCAACAAGAGCTTGCCGATCTCCAAGCATTAGCCCAAACATCAGCGGTGCTCGGCGGGAAAATAAGTGGTCGTGTCAATGGCCTAGTAATGAGTCGTAGCAGAATCACAGAGGCCGATGCTAATTTTGTGCTGCGTGATGTGGCTTTATTGTTGCCACGTCGCACAGAATGGGGTGACTTCAAGGTTGATATTGAAAAGCGTGATGTTGAAACCTTGGTGAATATTACGGATCAGGGTGGACCTTTATTGGCTAATGGATCAATTAGCATTAACGAAATCAATGATTATAATGTGTCTCTTGCTGTGCAAACAGCCAGTGGCGCATCGAGTGATTTAATACGCGGTCTTGATCTATTTGGTCGGCCAGGCAATGATGGTAAAACTCGCTTGAATTACAAAGGCAGTTTAAGCGAACTATTGGGTGTTAAGCCCACTGCTAACGATAAGCCGATCTAGGTTTGTTTTTAATATGGGTGTTTTATACATCGGTTTTTAATGCCTCCCTCTTATTCTAAAATCAAAGGCCTCTATTTAGGCATAGACCAGTTTAGTGAGCTCTGTGGGCGCGCCGTGTCATGGTTAGTGTTAGCAATGACCTTGTTAATTGCTTATGACGTTGTTATGCGTTATTTCTTTCAAAGTGGTTCAGTTGCACTGCAAGAGCTTGAGTGGCATT
>CAYURS010000039.1:0-7526 GCA_964447165.1 uncultured Thiotrichales bacterium | reverse complement strand
CGCTACCAGTCACGCCTTCGAGCAGCAAGCAGCTAAAGCCGCTGAGCTGTTGTCGTATTTGCGTGATGGCTGTTTGTTGGTGGCTGTTTAGCTCAATGTCTGCAGTGTTAATTTCTATACTAATATTAGGCTCGCAGCGTTGAACCAACTGTTTATCGATCAGTATTTTTAAAATTGCTTGCCAGGAAAATGTGCAGTCTTGCAGTTCAGTACGGTTAAGCATGTAGTGGTTGGCTTGTTGAAACTGTTGCAGTAATGTTTGTTGGCGTGGTGCGCGAGCCAGTGATTGGCTATCACAATCTTGGCCGGCCTGGGTTAAAGACCAGTAGTTGTCAGTGGCATTACTGACCTTTTGGCCACGACGGAGCATTGTAGGTAGCGCAGTGGCCAAGACCTCACCTAAGGGGTGATGGTAGTAGTCTGCGGCCCAACGACACAGCGTGAGTAATTCTTGTGGCATGCTGTCGCCATCAAGGAAACGAATGGCGCGACGCAGCCGTTCTTGGGGAATTTCGCTTTTTGCTGCTGTTTCGATTAATACACCAAAGCGTGTGTTTTTGGCAAAGGGAATTTCAACTCGACTACCCACTGATAGATTGGAAATATCTGTGTCAATTGGTGCTAAATAGTCGAACAAGCGATACAGCGGCGTGGCAACTGCGATGCGTAAAATGACGTCATTTTTTGTTGACTTCATGGCTAAAGTGATGGTTGTGGCTGGTCAAGATTGACGTAAATCATTGTTTTTTTCGCTAAGTGATTGTTCGTTAGTGTTATCCACAAAATCTGTGGATAAGTCTGTGGATTAACTGCAATGTACAGTATAAAACAGCGGTTTTTATACTGCTTGTTACAAATTGATTATAAATTGACCGATATATAAATATGTTAAAAATCAATAACTTACATTTACATTAAATATAGTGGTAGTTTTTATAGAAAAAGGGCTTGAAAATTTTTTAAATTTCTGCAGGTGTGCATAACTAACCGTAAAAAACCTATTTAAGACAAGTAATGAGTGTATTTTAGCGCTAAAAGGGTTTCACCACGACCAAGATAATAATAGCGATGAGGCCGAGCACGGGGATTTCGTTGAGCCAGCGGTAAAAGATGTGACTATGCTGATTATTGTCGAGCTTAAACGCAGTGTAGAGCTTGCCGCAGTAGAAGTGATAAACCACTAGTAACAGCACTAAAAAGAGCTTTAAATGCAGCCATAAGTCGCCAGAATACGCCGACCAAACCGTAGTTAATAGCCAGCCGCCGGAAATCAGCGTTAGCGCCATGCCAGGCGTCATGATGCCAAAATAGAGTTTGCGCTCCATGATTTTGAAGCGCTCGATGCTGGTCGCATCGTCGGCCTGGGCGTGGTAGACATAGAGGCGTGGCAAATAAAATAGCCCGGCAAACCAGGTCACCATAAAAACAATATGAAAGGCTTTAACCCATTCCATCCGCGGTTGCCCCCTTTTGTTTAAAACAATCAGCAAGACCCGATGCCACATCAGGAAAGCGTAAGTTAACGCCTAAATGTTCACGTAGCCGTGTGTTATCAACGCGCCGTGATTCAGATAAATAAGACAGCATCGCTGGTGATAATTGAACTTTGGCTTGTTCTAGGCTGATAGTCCTTGGCCTGGGCAAGTCTGCGTGATCGGCGACAGCATTAAAATAATCGGTCATGGTTGATGGTTGATTATCGTTAACGTTATACAAGGCATAAGGCGCGTCTATTTTAGCAGCTTGCAGACAAGCGCTGACCAGGTCATCGACGTGAATGCGATTGCTGTACGGTGATTCTTCGCTGCGTACTACAGGATTGACCAGCCTTGCCTCAGGTGTGCGACCAGGCCCATAAATCCCCGGTACGCGCAGAGTGACAAAGGTGACCTGATTTTGTCGGCACCAAGCTAATAATTGCTGCTCGGCATCAAGGCGTCGTTGCGCGCGATCACTTTGCGGATTGGTCGGGCTATCTTCTGTCACCCAGCCACCATTGGTATTACCGTAAACACCGGTAGTGCTAATCAATACAATACGTTCAGGAGGTATTTGCTGATCCATAAGACGAAGGAACGCTTGCATGCGTTGGTCAACAGTGCCACTGGCTGGCGGTGGTACATGATAGTGAATCACCGCGTTAGTACAATTAAGTTTGATATTTTTTGTAGTACGATCAAGGTCTAGTTGCTCGCATATAATGCCTGCACGCGTTAATTGTTGCGCCTTATCAGCACGCGTGACTGTCGCGCTAACGCGTAAGCCACTTTGTATTTCAGCATGAGCAAGTCGCCGCCCGACATAACCGCAGCCAATAATGATTCGGTGGTTACTCATAATAAAAGTCTGTCGATAGTAAGGATAACCTTGATAGTGCAACTATAAGGCATCTTTAAAGGAGCCTCTGATTTATTCTGGACGAAGTAGATTGTGCCTGAAATATTCAGATTCAAGGCGCAAATCGCAGCCAATAGTGGGGCTATTGGCAAGATTTGGAACGTAGAAGCTGGATATTTCAGGCATAAGAGTCGAGTTCATGAATAGATCAGAGGCTCCTCAAGATGTAAAGTCAGGGATAGTGTTTTTGTGCCGACATATTTGCTGTATTTATAGGCAGCATACAGGACAGCCCGCACATGTTTCGTCAATTACGAATATTAGCGTTATTGTTGTTGTTATTGGGCGTTGCGCTCACCACATGGCAAACAAAAATGCGTACCACCGATTGGGATGAGTCTTTGTGGATGGTGGTATACCCGATAAACGGCGATGGCAGCGACGCATCACACCGATATATTGAAGGCCTGAAAGAATCTACGTTTGAGCCTATAGAAGGTTTTCTTAAACGCGAGGCGAAACGTTATGGCGTTGTTATTGATCAGCCACTTGTCGTTAAGTTATCTACTGAGCTTGATGAGTTGCCGCCAGCACCGCCACAATCGGCTAACCCACTTAGGGTTGCTTGGTGGAGCTTGAAAATGCGTTATTGGGCACTCACACATAATAATTTTGACGGCCCATCGCCTGACATCCAAATGTTTGTCCTCTATCACGACCCGGCCAAGCAACAACAGTTGGCCCATTCCTTGGGGTTAGAGAAAGGCTTGATTGGTGTCGTTAACGCTTATGCAGGTAAAAAAATGGCAGCAAGGAATAATGTTGTTATTACGCATGAGATGTTGCATACGGTAGGTGCGAGTGATAAATACGATGTGTCGAATAACTTGCCCGTTTTTCCTGTCGGTTATGCTGAGCCAAACCGCATACCTTTGCATCCGCAGCGTAAGGCAGAAATTATGGCGGGCCGTATTCCACTTTCAGAACGTGAGGCGGTGATGCCGCGCGGACTCAAATCGACAACGGTTGGTGAAACAACCGCAGTAGAAATTAAATGGTAGTAATGAGCCTCCTGGTATTGTTTTTATCCCTAGCTATTTACCCCAACTATTTAACAGGGCTTGTGATGGCGCAAAAAAATAGCTACCGCTAGGCGCATGTGAAAAGTTCATCAGATGATCGTGCAGGCCATCACCACTTTCTCCATACATGTGCGCTAGCATTTTCTCATAAATATCTAAGCGTCGACTATAAGACAGAAAAAATAGGCCTTTGTCGCCTGATGCAGTGCCGTAGGGCATGCTGTGTCTAACAATTTCGAGTTCGCTGCCATTTTCTTCGATGACTACGCGGCTAATGTGAGCTGTGTCGGCAAGCTCGCTTTCATTCAGCTCAATGCTATCAACCTTGGTGCGCCCAATAATATTTTCTTGCGCTGGCACGTCGAGGTTTTGCCACTTATCAAGATCGTGAATAAAACGCATCGCCAGCACATAGCTGCCCCCGGCAGAGACACTATCTTCTGAGCCAATTAAGGCGACGTCACAGCGTTTTTGTTCTTCATCCGGGTTTTCAGTGCCATCGATAAAGCCAGTGAGGTCTCTGTTATCAAGAAATAAAAACCCCTGCGTTTCATCAATGATAGTGACACTGTCGGAGAGCGCTGCTAAGAGGTTTTGGCAAAGTAAAAAATTAATATCCACGGCGTTTGAATGACAATGAAAAAATAGATCTGCTTCTCCATCTGTTGCAGAGACGGCTCCCTGACCAATAGTTTTAAATGGTTTGAGTTGCTGCGGTACTGTCTGCGTTAATTTCTGCCAAATATTTGAGCCAAATGAAATGCTTGCAACCAAGCTACTATCATTGTATTGCGTAGTAATGTCTGCGGTCATCGCAGCCAAGCGATGGCCGACAGCACGGACAGTTGCGATGGCATTCACAGTTTCGTTTAATCGTAGTGATATAAAGCTACCGTAACGACCACTATGTGGAATAATGGCAGATTGTGGTTGTGACATTTTAACTCCGTTGAGGGTGCGTTTAGCTCAGTGTAGCGTCTAAGTAGCAGGTAGTGTAAGGGATGTTGATGCAGAAAGAATACGCCAAATTCTTCTCTTATTGTTTGGTCCGGCGCTGGTGACGGTTTGGGCCGCACGGCGTAGTGGCTCACGCTCCTCTTCACCCGAGCAATTGCGTACGCGGCTTGATAGCCTGCTGGTAGAGGCACGCAAAAACGAATACAAGATGCGCCGTTTTCAGGCTTTGGAGCTTAAGCTTTTTGGTTTGCACTCCTTACACGAATTATTACACACGTTATTGTATCCAGATCGCTCTCAGTTCAATTGGGACATTATTACTATTGTATTGGTCGATACTGGATACGCGCTTAGGCATGTACTGAAAGATAACGACGATATATTGCAGCACCCCAATCTAAGTTGGGTTGATAATGATGAGGATTTACAATCCCTTTTCCCTCCTTTAGCGTTAACACCGATTATCGGCACGTTCAAACGTAATGCGTATCGAACTCTATTTACGCATGCGCAAGAAAAGCCGGCCAGCGTCATGTTATTGCCTTTGGTGCGCCAAGGAAAACTCATTGGTAGTCTTAATATTGGTAGCTTTGATGCCGAGCGTTTTACGCGGCATTACCGTACTGATTTTATGAAACATCTGGCGGCAGTCGTGGCCATTTGCATAGAAAATGCGATGAATCTGGAGCGCATAAAGTTGCTGGGTTTAACGGATCCTCTGACTGGCGCCAATAACCGCCGCTACTTTGACCAGCGCTTAGAAGAAGAGATTGAGATGTCGCGGCGCAACCATCAACCGTTAACATGTTTGTTGCTGGATCTTGACCATTTTAAACATATCAATGACAGCTATGGCCATCAAACAGGGGACTTGGTATTAAAGCAAGTGACACAGTTAGCTCGTACCGAGTTGCGCAGCAGTGACGTGTTGGCGCGTTATGGTGGCGAAGAATTTGTGGCGTTGTTAACGTGTACTGATATAAGCGTAGCAATAGACGCGGCTGAACGCATAAGACAGAGCGTTGCCAGACAAACATTTACGAGTATCGACGGACAGGTGTTTCAACTCACTCTCTCAATAGGCGTTGCAACAACGAGCTATTTGCCAGGCGGCGTTCTGAACGGTGAAAACCTTGTCTCCTACGCTGATAAGGCACTCTACTCAGCTAAAGAGCGAGGTAGGAACCGCGTTATATCGGCCTGAGACCGCCCCATGGAGGGCGCGCGAGGGTGGTTAAGAGCCATTGCGGGAGTGCTGCGTAGCCAGCGACAAGTTTGCTGTGTAGGTATAGGGGTTACGCTTTTCTCGTTCATCGTCTGGTGGGTTATGATGCCGCGATGAATAACACGAGCTCGCCTTATCAAAGTTTAACACCTGATGTGATTTTAAATGCAGTGGAATCGCTAGGCTATGTCTGTGACGGTCACTTGCATGCATTAAATAGCTATGAAAATCGTGTCTACCAGATTGGCATCGAAGACAGTACGCCATTAATCGCTAAATTTTATCGACCTGGGCGCTGGTCACAAGACGCTATTTTAGAAGAACATCAGTTTGCCCTTGAGCTTGCCGAGCATGAAATACCGGTGGTAGCGCCGTTATTACATGACAATGGTGAGAGCCTGCATCAGACGCCGATGCATCAAAACCAGAGCTATCAATTGGCACTGTACCCACGTTGCGGTGGTCGTTGGCCAGATTTGGATAGCAAGCAAGATCGTGAGCAAATGGGCCGCCTGCTGGGTCGTATGCATGCCGTGGGCGCCACCCAGCGATTTCAGTATCGTCAACATATCGATATTGAGACCTTAGGTCGGAAACCTCGTGAATTTATTTTGAGTGGCAATCTATTACCTGATTATTTGGTGGAGGCTTATGACACCTTGACCCGAGATTTACTCATACAGATTGAAATGCGTTTTGAATCGCTTGATTATTTACAGCGCATACGTCTGCATGGAGATTGCCATCCCGGTAATATATTATGGACTGACAGTGGCGCTCATTTCGTTGATTTGGATGACAGCGCTAGTGGGCCACCGATACAAGACCTGTGGATGTTGTTGTCTGGTGATGAAGGTGAAACAGCACGGCAACTCGAAGAGTTTCTAGCCGGTTATGAGACTTTTTTCAACTTTGACCACAGCAGCGTGATGTTGATAGAGCCCCTGCGTACCCTACGTATTATGCATTATGCGGCCTGGTTGGCGAAGCGTTGGCAGGATCCTGCTTTCCCCATTGCCTTCCCCTGGTTTGGTGGCCCGCGCTATTGGGAGGAACATGTCCTGAGTCTGCGAGAACAAGCTGCAGCGATGAATTAATAAGCAGTTTTTTGATAAGCTGATATTTGGTGCTTATTCAGCCAGTATGGTCTATCTTACCAATTCCAGGGTTTGATGCCTTCGGCAGAGCTGGATATCTCTTCAGGTCAACGAGACCAACACAGCCATTCCAGTTTTATATAGAGCTTCCCTGCCTGGGTGCTCACATTTACGGAGTTTAACGTTTTGTATTACCAACCATTGTTTAAGGGAGCGCGCATCGCGTTCTATATATTATGCGTGTTGTCGCTGCCTTTTTATGGTCATGCTAGCAGTGATAACCCAGGCAAGGTCATTGCCGGCTGGGTCGAAAAGGTCAGTTTAATAAATCAGCCCTATGTGCTTAAGGCCAAGCTCGATACTGGCGCCGAAACGTCATCTATTCATGCCGAAGATATCGAGCTATTCAAGCACGAGGGCAAGCGTTGGGTGCGGTTTAAACTACTACTGGAAGATGCTGATGGTAAAGTCAGCACACTTGCGATGAAGCAAAAGCGTGTGCGTCGCGTCAAAATTAAACAGCATGATGGTGATCACGATAGTCGCCCGGTAGTTGAAATCGATATTTGCTTCGATGGTCGGTCGTATCCTGTTCAATTTACACTCACTGATCGTTCCGAATTTATTTATCCTATGCTGCTAGGCAGGCGTTTTCTAGCGGGCATTGCCGTTGTTGATCCAGAAGCGACGTTTTTGACTCAGACCCAGTGCTAATAAACACCCTAGTAGTCAGAGCTTTGCCAGCTTATTCGAGCGAGGCATGGTATGGGTGATATCACCGTAAAAATATGGGCCGTGCTGCTGGCTGGCCTGGGCCTGGCCATTTTT
>CAYURS010000038.1:0-7634 GCA_964447165.1 uncultured Thiotrichales bacterium | reverse complement strand
TGATGCTGATACAGATGGGACGGATGCATGGGATGCTGCGCTTGAAGAGCAGGCCGAGTCAGAGTCGACAGATGTTACCTTGCCCCAAGGTGACGTGGGGGTTGACCCCGTTGCATTCGATAATCTAAACCCAACAGGGTCAGGTATCGATGGTGAGGTCAATCTTGACATGGTGCTTGATATTCCAGTCAGCATAGCTATGGAGTTAGGTCGAACTCATATTAGTATCCGTAACTTATTGCAGTTAAATCAGGGCTCAGTTGTTGAGCTAGACCGTTTAGCGGGTGAACCAATGGATGTTCGTGTTAACGGCACATTGATTGCTCGTGGCGAGGTCGTTGTAGTTAATGAAAAATTCGGTATTCGCTTAACGGATGTTATCAGTGCTGCTGAACGCATCAAGAATCTCAAATAATTTGCGTGTTTTTTCGCATATTTTTTAAGGTAACAGGCAGTAGATTATGTCTAAAACAATAACAATAATAAAACACGTCATTGCGATGATGGTTATTTTTTTGTCGTCGCCAGTTTTTGCTAAGGAAAACCCACTTAGCAAAGCCTCCTCTATAAATGAAACAGAACCTTTTGCATTAGCTAATATTATGCAAATGTTAGCAGGGCTTGCTTTTGTTGTTGTTTTGATTTTATTGCTAGGCTGGTTTTATCGTCGTTTTGGCACACCTAGCATAAGCAATAACAGTAATTTCCGTATTATTGCAGGCCTGTCTATGGGGCAGCGTGAGCGTGTTGTTATGTTACAAGTTGGTGATCATCAAATTTTACTGGGGGTTGGCCCCGGCCACATTGAGAAAATTCATGTCTTTGATGAGCCAATAATAAATTCTGAAAAATCATCTGTTACGGGTGGTTTTGCAGAACGTCTGGCGACAGTAATTAAGCAACGGGGTCAACGTTAATGCGTACACTTATTTCAATATTGCTGATCATATGGCCGGCTGTGTCAGTGTTCGCTGCACCAGGTCTGGATGCAATTTCAGTCACTACTGGAGAAGATGGTGAACAGACATACTCAGTAACACTGCAAGTCTTGTTGTTGATGACGTTGTTGAGCCTGTTGCCAGCAGCATTATTGATGATGACTTCATTTACGCGCATTATTATTGTTCTGGCGTTACTTCGTACTGCCATGGGTACTGCACAAACACCAACAACCCAAGTGTTGATCGGTATTGCCTTGTTCCTTACGTTTTTTATTATGGCGCCTATTTTTGAGCAGGTTTATGACGAGGCAGTAACGCCTTATTTGGCAGAGGAAATGTCAGTACCTGATGCATTACAGGCTGCTGGCAAGCCATTTCGTGCATTCATGATGAACCAGGTACGCGATAGCGACTTACAGCTTTTCTCTGACTTATCAGGCGTAGAAGAATTTGAATCAACAGATGACATCCCCTTTTCGTTGTTAATGCCTGCCTTCGTTACCAGCGAAATTAAAACAGGGTTTCAAATAGGTTTTCTCGTATTCATTCCATTTTTAGTGATTGATCTTGTTGTTGCCAGCGCGCTGATGTCTATGGGGATGGTGTTTTTGTCGCCGATTATTATCTCGTTGCCATTTAAGATTATGTTATTTGTTTTAGTGGATGGCTGGGTGCTGTTAGTTGGCACATTGGCAGCCAGCTTTTACGTGTAGCTAACATGACGCAAGAAACAATATTACAGATAGGTGGTCGAGCAATTGAGCTGACTATTTTACTCAGTAGTGTGCTGTTGTTACCGGCGCTAGTTGTAGGTTTGATTGTCAGTGTTTTCCAGGCTGCAACACAAGTCAATGAAATGACATTAAGCTTTATTCCCAAGTTGATGGTTATTTTTGGTCTGCTTGTTGTTATGGGGCCCTGGCTTTTACTGCAAATAACCAGCTTTACTCGTAATCTTATTCTGGATATTCCCAGCCTAATCGGCTGAATCTAAATGTAGCAATTGTCGTGAGCTTTACAGACGAAGAAATAATGTTGTGGATAGGTTCATTTTTATGGCCGCTTATACGTATTGGTGCAATGTTAAGTGTTGCTCCATTGGTAAGCCAAAGAAATATATCGCTTAGAGTTCGTGGCGCTCTTGCTATTCTTATTGCCATTGCTATTGGTCCAATGGTACACACAGAAACGGTGGTTGACCCATTTGGCTTAGACACATGGCTAGTAGTAACCCACCAGATTATTATTGGTCTGGCAATGGGTTTGATATTGCGAATTGTTTTTACAACACTTGAAACGGCTGGACATTTAATTGGAATTCTAACTGGGTTAGGGTTTGCTCAATTTATCGACCCTGGCAGCGGTGTACCAACCCCTGCGGTAGGCCGTCTATATACGGTAATAGGTTCTTTGTTATTCCTGGCTCTTAATGGCCATATTATTATTATTTTAGCTGTTGCAAAAAGCTTTGAAATAATGCCTGTCAGTATGCGAGGTCTAAGTTCTGATAGCGTTTGGCAAATGTTGGAATGGACAGCCATTATGTTTTCTGGTGGTGTGCTTATCGCACTGCCTGTGGTTGCAGGTCTATTATTTGTCAATATTGGCTTTGGTGTGATGACCCGTTCTGCGCCCCAATTTAATATCTTTAGTGTCGGCTTTGCTGTGACCATTACCTTAGGTTTTATCATTGTTCTGTATTCCTTACCGTATGCATCAGATCAATTTATCGCTTTACTTGAGCAAGGATTTATTCAAATCGATCAATTTGAGTTGTCTCAGGATCCGGTCTGATGGCTGAGGAAAAGGCACAAGAACGTACTGAACAGGCGACCCCAAAGAAGCTAGAAGATGCCGCTAAAAAAGGCCAGGTTGCACGTTCGAGAGAATTGATTACTGTCGCAATGCTTATCGGTGCGGCGGGTTCCCTGCTAATTTTGGGCGACAATATTGCTGAGACGATGAAATCAATTCTGGCTGGTGGTTGGAATATTCCAAGGGCCTATGCTTTTGACACAGTGATGATGACAGAAACCTTATATGACCAGGTTCAAAGTGGACTCCTTATGTTGGTTCCCCTTTTTATTGTGATGGTGGCTGTAGCTATTTTGTCTGCTGTTTCAATTGGTGGCATCAGTTTTAGCATGCAAGCAGTGCACTTTAAAGCGGAAAAAATAAGCCTATTGAAAGGGATAAAGCGCATGTTTGGTGTGCAAGCCTTGATGGAGCTAACTAAAGCAGTGACTAAAGCATTGCTGGTTGCCTCTGTGTTAATGACAACGCTATGGTTCAACGCTGATTGGATTATCAGCTTGTCTAATCAAGGCCTAGTGGTCGGGCTTGGTGCTGCTATTGATTTCGTTGTTTGGGGGTTTCTGTTCCTTTCTGCCAGTTTAATCATCGTTACCCTTATTGATGTTCCATTTCAGATTTTTAATCACGCCAAGCAATTAAAAATGACACTGCAAGAAGTGAAAGATGAGAACAAGGATACGTTAGGTAATCCTGAAATTAAAAATCGTCTTCGCCAATTACAAATGGAGACATCAAATCAACGCATGATGGCGGCAGTGCCAGAGGCAGATGTTATTGTCACCAACCCAAGCCATTTTGCTGTAGCGCTACGTTATGACCAAGAAAACATGGCTTCACCGGTTGTCGTTGCCAAGGGTGCCGATCTCATTGCACTACATATACGTAAAATTGGTGATGCGCATAATATTACCCGTATTGAAGCGCCGCCATTAGCTCGCGCACTATTTTATAGTACTGAAATTGGTCATCCCATTCCGAATGGCTTGTATATGGCTGTTGCCCAGTTATTGGCCTATGTCTATCAGTTAAAGCAAAAAACAGGCAGTAAGAAAAAAATGACTCAGCCTGATTTCCCGATCCCTGAAGAACATCAACGTGATTAAGCCACAGTGCTAATTTGAGAGTAACGATATGATTGCAAATTCACAACCTAATAATATTATTTCAATTGGCTCATTTAATCGTTCTGGGGTAGCGGCATTCATCATTTTGGTGGCGATGTTGGCGATGATTATTTTGCCCATGCCGCCCTTGTTATTGGATATGTTGTTTACGTTTAGTATTTCATTTTCAATCGTAATACTGCTTTCCAGTGTTTATACCAAGCGCCCACTCGATTTTACTATCTTCCCGACCATTATTCTTATGGCGACATTATTGAGGTTGGCACTGAATGTCGCTTCAACGCGTGTTGTATTACTGGAAGGGCATACGGGAACAGATGCAGCGGGTGATGTGATTCAAGCCTTTGGTGATTTTGTTGTTGGCGGCAACTATATTGTTGGTATTGTTGTATTTGCCATTTTGGTAATTATTAATTTCGTCGTAGTGACTAAGGGCGCAGGGCGTATTTCTGAGGTCAGTGCACGTTTCACCTTGGATTCTATGCCTGGCAAGCAAATGGCAATCGATGCCGACCTTAACGCAGGGGTCATTGATCAAGATGAAGCCAAAGAAAGGCGTGAGACCATTGTCCAAGAAGCGGATTTCTACGGCTCAATGGATGGTGCCAGCAAATTTGTTCGTGGTGATGCCATTGCTGGAATTTTAATCTTGTTCATCAATTTGATTGGTGGCTTGTTGATTGGAACTATGCAACATGGTTTAGATATTAGTGATGCAGCACATAACTATACTTTACTGACTATTGGTGATGGTTTAGTAGCGCAGATTCCAGCACTGATATTATCAGTTGCAGCAGCGATCACCGTGACCCGAGTATCTTCTGCTAAAGAAAGTATGGGTGATCAAGTAATTAATCAGTTGTTTCAATCACCCAAACCGCTAGCAATTACGGCAGCAGTGCTAGGTATTATGGGTGTCATACCTGGCATGCCAAACGTTGTATTCCTTTTGATGGCTGCTGTTACAGGATACGGTGCGCATATCGTTTCACAGCGTGCAGCACAACCGAAAATTGATAAAGAAGAGATAGATGAGACGCCTACTGAAAGTGAGACCCAGGAAATTGGTTGGCAGGATGTGGTGCCGGTCGATGCTTTAGGCTTAGAGGTGGGTTACCGACTCATTCCGTTAGTGGATAAGAACCAGGGTGGACAACTGTTATCTCGTATTCGAGGTATTCGTAAAAAGTTGACACAAGATCTTGGTTTTCTTATTCCACCGATACACATTCGTGACAACCTTGACCTTACACCTAATGTTTATCGTATTAGCTTGCTTGGCGTTACGCTGGCAGAGTCAGAGATTCACCCAGAGATGGATCTTGCCATTAATCCCGGACAAGTGTTTGGTGAGCTAAAGGGCATAGCGACAAAAGATCCCGCATTTGGTCTTGAGGCAGTATGGATAGAAACACGTCAACGTGATGAAGCACAAACAATGGGTTACACCGTAGTTGATGCCAGCACGGTTGTTGCGACGCATATCACGCAGTTGATTCAATCTCATGCTGATGAATTATTGGGCAGAGATGAGGTGCAACAATTACTCGCCACTCTTGAGCAATCAGCACCTAAATTAGTCGAAGAATTGATCCCAGATGTTTTGCCAATCGGCGTGGTATCTCGTGTATTGAAGAACTTGTTACAAGAAGGCGTGGCAATTCGCGACGTTCGTAGCATCGTCGAAACCTTGGCGGAAAACGGCGCCAAGAGTCAAGACCCCGCCGTCTTAACGGCAATGGTTCGTATCTCTCTTGGCCGCTCAATTGTCCAAAGTATCAGTGGAATCAGCCAAGAGTTGGAAGTTATCACGCTAGATCCTGCGCTGGAACAGATATTGCAAAACTCACTGCAAGGGCCAGATCAATCTGGTGTGGCACTCGAACCAGGGCTTGCAGACAGAATGCACCAGACTCTTATTACGATGACGCAGCGCCAGGAGGCCGCGGGTAATGCTGCCGTAGTATTGGTATCGGCTGCAGTTAGAAATTTGATTGCTCGTTTTGTGAAGCACTCGATTCCTAATTTGAAAGTACTGTCTTATAACGAGGTACCGGATAGCAAACAAATTAAGATCGTGGCGACCGTCGGCGCGAACGCTTAGTACCAATAAATAATACGGGATAATAATAAATGAAGGTAAAACGATTTTTTGCTGAAGATGCACGAATAGCTATGCGTGAGGTGCGCGAGGCATTCGGCTCAGATGCGGTGATTCTAGCCAATAGAGAAGTCGATGGCGGTATTGAATTGATCGCAGCAATAGATTATGACGCGAATACTTTGTCAGAGTCAGTTCAGAAAGCTGAGAAACAGGCTGCACAAAAGTCAGTGACTTCATTTTCACAGCATCGTGCTAAAAAGTCTGTTGCAGCCAACGATAAACCACCATTGCGAGAGCAGGCTCAGGAAAAACAGACCGTAGCATCCATTAAGAGCCCAACAACGCTAACCTGGCCACAAGAACCCGCGCTGGAAAAAATACAAGAAGAACTGTCTTCACTGCGCCATGTTGTTGAAGATCAATTGTCAGGTTTGGCCTGGGGTGATTTTGAAAGACGACACCCTCAGCGTACCGAACTTCTCAAACGCTTAATAAGTTTGGGTCTTAATGCAAGTATTTGCCAACAAATTTCAAATAGTGTTGATGACAGTAATGACATTGAACATAACTGGCGCCAGGCTTTGGCACAACTCGCCTCCCAGGTTAACGTGTCAGATGATGACGTATTGAATAACGGTGGTGTGATCGCAATGGTCGGGCCTACTGGTGTCGGTAAAACGACTACTATCGCTAAATTGGCTGCACGTTATGTGTTACGTCACGGGCCTAAAAGCGTAGCTTTAGTGACTGCTGATAATTACCGTGTTGGTGCCTACGAGCAATTACGTGTTTATAGTCGTATTCTCGATGTGCCACTGCACCTTTTAAGTGAAGAAGAAAATCTGGAGACGGTATTAGACAACCTTCTTGATAAAAAACTGGTATTGATTGATACCGCAGGAGTTAGTCCACGTGATATGGAATTTAAACAACGTATCCAGCCATTGATTCAAAACCGAGAATTATTTGATACTTATTTAGTCTTGTCGGCCAACTCCCAGCTTTCAAGTATGGAAAAATGCTTTGAGGTGTTTTCAGAGCTTAAGCCAAGCGCATGTATTTTGACTAAAACTGATGAGGCGGAAAACCTTGGTGCGGCATTAGGCTCATTAATTCATTCAAAAATGCCGCTTGCTTATGTGTGTGATGGCCAGCGTGTGCCTGAGGATTTGCATCTTGCAAGACCACACAGTCTGGTTAGTGAAGCAGTAGCATTAACTCAAGATAACGACCAAATATTTGACTGGGAAGCATTAGCGATTGTGCTTGGCGGGAGTACAGCTAATGCTTACCACTAGTTCACCCTATGATCAGGCACATGGCTTGAGACAGATACATGCTAGTGGTCCAGTACGTGTTATTGCCGTTACGGGTGGTAAAGGCGGTGTTGGTAAAACCAATATTTCAATAAACCTGGGCGTCACTATGGCACGTCAAGGTAAGAACGTGTTGCTGCTTGATGCTGATTTAGGGCTTGCTAATGTGGATGTGTTACTTGGTTTACATCCAAGAAAAAACCTTTCTCATGTTATGAGTGGCGAATGTGAGCTTGAAGAAATTATTGTTACCGCACCAGGCGGCCTGAAAATTGTTCCGGGTGCTTCAGGTATTCAAGCGATGGCTGATTTATCAAGTGTAGAACGTGGTGGT
>CAYURS010000037.1:0-7787 GCA_964447165.1 uncultured Thiotrichales bacterium | reverse complement strand
CTCATTGTTTAAATAAGGCAGTTGCTCAGTCATTTAATTGTATTACGGTTGATGGCGACACCTCAACCAATGATGCCTGCGTATTGATGGCAACCGGGCAGGGCAGCTTTGAGGTGAGTCGTGTGGATAGTACTGCTTATCAGGCACTGAGCACTGCGGTTGATGCAGTTTGTCAGGCATTGGCGCTGGCCGTTGTGGCGGATGGTGAGGGTGCGACGTGTTTAGTCCACATTGAGGTTACAGGCGGTCAGTCTCAGCAAGAGTGCCGCAAAGTGGCTGATACGGTGGCTTTGTCCCCCTTGGTTAAAACCGCTTTCTTTGCGCAAGACCCGAACTGGGGTAGAGTGTTGGCCGCCGTTGGGCGTGCTGGTATTGATGACCTTAATACCGAAAAAGTGGCGATTTACCTTGATGACGTACTCATTGCAGAAAATGGCTCGCGCGCCGCTAATTATAATGAGCAAGCAGCAAAGCAAGTCATGCAGCGACGGGAGTACTGTCTCTGTATTGAGTTAGGTCGTGGTGCTGAAACAGCACGGGTATCCACTTGTGATTTATCTTACGACTATGTGCGCATCAACGCGGAATATCGTAGTTAGTTACGCTAAACTCAGGTATGATCCAATCGATTGATTGGCGCGGAGAGTGACATATGATGTTGGATAATATACTGAATTTCCTCGATGGTGGTTTATTAGAACCTACTGTTTGGGGCTATATTGGTTGGACATTATTGCTCACCCATATCACCATTATTGGTGTTACCGTCTATTTGCACCGCTGCCAGGCACATCGTGCTTTAGAACTTCATGTCAGTATCAGCCATTTTTTTCGTTTCTGGATGTGGTTGACCACAGGTATGCGCACCAAAGAGTGGGCGGCTATTCATCGTAAGCACCATGCTAAATGTGAAGCCGAAGGTGATCCGCATAGCCCAGTAGTTCTGGGTATTGATACTGTGTTGTGGCGTGGCGCTGAGCTTTATCAAGAAGAAGCGGAGAATGCCGAAACCCTGGAAAAATACGGTAAAGGTACGCCTGATGATTGGATAGAACGCAACCTCTACGCACATTCCAAAAACTGGGGTATTTCATTACTGTTTGTGCTTGATGTGCTTTTATTTGGCGTTGCTGGTATCGCTATTTGGGCCATACAAATGGCCTGGATTCCGTTTTTTGCTGCGGGAGTGGTCAATGGTCTTGGTCATTGGTGGGGCTATCGTAACTACGAGTGTGATGACGCCGCAACTAACATCTCACCCATCGGTATTCTGATTGGTGGTGAGGAACTTCATAATAATCACCATGCCTTTGCTAGTTCAGCTAAATTATCATCCAAATGGTATGAATTTGATGTTGGCTGGATGTATATCTGTTTGTTAGAGGTTTTTTGTTTGGCAAAAGTGAAAAAGTTGCCGCCTGAGCTGACGATTAACCGAGAAAAAATGACCCTGGATACCGATACGGTTGTTGCGATGGTAGGTAATCGTTTGCAAGTGATGTCGAACTATTGCCACGAGGTGTTAAAGCGCGTTCATCGTGATGAAGTGGGTAAGGCAGATGTGATTACGCGTGTGCATTTACACCGCAGTTTGCCTTTATTGATTCGTGAAGAAAGCTTGATGGATGGTATCAGTAAAGAGCACCTTGAGAGTGTTTTGGATAGCAATCAAACCTTAACAACCGTCTATTCATTTAAGCAGAATTTGCAGGATATTATGCGCCGCTCTGCCGTGACGCATGAGCACCTACTGGAAGCAATACAGGAATGGTGCCTTCAGGCTGAAGCAACAGGGATTAAGGCCTTAGAAGAGTTTGCTCAAGCTTTGAGAGGCTACACAATGCAAACTGTGCGAGCAATAGCATAAGTGTGAGGGTGGTTCTTAGAACAATAAAAAACCCCGCTTAGGCGGGGTTTTTTATTGTTCTAAGATAAAAGTGGGAGGCTATTTATTTGATTTTGCCTTCTTTGTAAAGTACGTGTTTACGTACAACAGGGTCATACTTTTTGATTTCCATTTTGTCAGGGGTATTACGTTTATTTTTAACAGTAGTGTAAAAATGACCGGTACCAGCAGAAGAATTGAGTCTAATTTTTTCGTACATGGTGTGTTTCTCCCCTAATTAAACGCTTTCGCCACGTTTTCGCATGTCGGCAACGACTTGGTCGATACCCACTTTATCAATAATACGCATGCCTTTGGCTGAAATACGTATACGTACCCAGCGGCCTTCGGCCGCGATCCAAAAACGACGCGAACGCAAATTGGGTAAAAAACGACGGCGTGTTCTATTGTTTGCGTGTGAAACATTGTTTCCCGCCATTGGCCGTTTTCCGGTGACTTGGCATACCCTGGACATTTTATTAAACCTCACCAATACATTGTTATGGTGTACGCATCAACATGTGCGCAACAAACCAAAGCCCGCCTTTATAGCAGAATATTAGCTAATGAACAAGCCAAATGATTGGGGGATGCTCAATCATCTTCAGGCCATCGATCTAGATCAATCCGCGTTCTGCTATCGACGTAGTATGGCCAGCGCCGATGATGATATGGTCGAGAACACGTATGTCGACCAACTCCAGCGCCTGTTTAAGCCGTTGCGTCAGTGCGATATCAGCTTGGCTAGGCTCGGCATCTCCTGAGGGGTGATTATGGGCAAATATCAGCGCTGAGGCATTGTATTTGAGGGCGTGTTTAACAACTTCTCTGGGGTAGACTGAGGCTTGGTCTATGGTGCCGTGAAATAGTTTCTCAAAGCGGATGAGGCGGTGACGGTTGTCGAGAAAGAGACAGGCAAAGACCTCATGTGGGTAGTGGCGCAGCTGGCTCGCTAGATAACGGCGAGTGTGGTCTGGGTTAAGCATGACCTGATGGCCAGTCAATTCTTCGGACAGATAGCGTCTACCCAGTTCCAGCGCTGCTTGCAACTGTACGTAAGTGGCATTGCCAACACCATGGTGTTGGCAAAAACGCTCGCGGTCTGCACCAAGCAGTGGCGCTAGCCCACCGAATTCTTCAAGCAAGGATCGACCCAGCTCGACTGCATTTTGGCCAACGGTTCCAGAACGTAGAAATATAGCCAGTAGTTCCGAGTTGGAAAGGGTGTTAGCACCGTGATTTATTAGCTTTTCACGTGGTCGCTCATCTTCTGGCCATTGATGTATTGCCATTACCTCTCCTTAGGGAGCCTCTGATCAATTCATGGAATACAATCTTGTGACTAAAATATTCCAACTCGGCGTTGCTAATTGCTGCCAATAGTCTCACTATTGGTAGCAATTAGCGCCTTGATCTGAAATATTTCAGTCAGCAATCTCGCTGTCCTAGAATTGATCAGAGGTTCCCTGGACTTTCAGCGTCCTGCAATCAATCCATTGATTTTGTCGTGTTTAATGTTACCTTAAAGCGCTTTGTTATGCTTTGATGCTGATTTAAGATGAATCCTATGATAGAACTAGCAAACAAGCGTGTGTTGTTGGGCGTGAGTGGCAGTATTGCGGCCTACAAAAGCGCTGAACTTGTCAGATTACTGCGCAAGCAGGGTGCTGAGGTTCGTGTCGTGATGACAGCTAGCGCAACTGAGTTTATTCAGCCACTAACCTTTCAAGCCTTATCCGGAAACTGTGTATACAGTGCTTGGGATGATGCCGACCGCGGTGATGGCATGGGTCACATTGAGTTGGCGCGTTGGGCAGATGTTATTGTCATCGCTCCAGCCAGTGCTGATTTGCTCGCGCGTTTGCGTCAAGGTATGGCCAATGATCTATTGACTACACTATGTCTGGCCAGTGATGGCACTGTTGCCGTTGCCCCTGCCATGAATCGCTTAATGTGGCAAAACGCCGCGACCAAGGATAACTTAAACGTTCTTGAGCAGCGTGGCATTCATATTTTAGGCCCGGGTGCGGGTGGTCAGGCTTGTGGCGAGACTGGTCTTGGTCGTATGTTAGAGCCAGAGCAATTAATCGCGGATATCACAGCATTGTTTGCGACCGGCATCTTGTCTGGAACGAAATTATTACTGACCGCAGGGCCAACACGTGAACCCATTGACGCCATGCGTTTTCTCAGCAATCGTAGCTCGGGGAAAATGGGCTATGCCCTGGCGCAAGCCGCCATCGAGGCCGGTGCTGATGTTACGCTTGTTAGTGGCCCAGTCGCGCTAACGCCACCAGCAAGAGCAAAATGCCTTAACGTTAACAGCGCTAACGAGATGTATGAGGCGGTGATGTCTGAGGTGCTGGCTAACGATGTCTTTGTTGCTGCCGCGGCTGTAGCCGATTATCGACCGCTTAATTCTTCAAAAGAAAAAGTAAAACGGAAAGACGATGATGTCAATTTGGCGTTAACCCCAAACCGTGACATTGTTGCCAGTGTCGCGGCCTTACCAAACAAGCCGTTTACGGTTGGTTTTGCGGCAGAGACCAGTGATGTTGAAAACCATGCACGAGGTAAGCTTGAACGCAAAGGGCTGGATCTTATTGCTGCCAATCAAGTCGGTGAGGGTCAGGGTGCTGAAGTGGATGATAACGCCATGACCTTGTACTGGGCCGACGGCAGTCAGTATCTAGAAAAAACGACCAAGCATAAGCTGGCACGCCAGATGGTGGCCATCATTGGAGCGCATTATCATGCAGCAACTTGAGCTCAAAGTGCTCGATAAGCGCGTGGGCAGCGAGTTCCCCCTGCCTACTTACGCCACCGATGGTGCGGCGGGTCTGGATTTACGTGCCATGCTGGATCAAATGACAATAATCGCACCTGGCGAGACGATTCTGATCCCGACCGGTATTGCCATCCACATTGGTGACCCGGCCTATGCGGCGATAATTTTGCCACGTTCGGGTTTAGGCCATAAACATGGCATTGTGTTGGGTAACCTGGTGGGTTTGATTGATTCAGATTATCAAGGTGGTTTGTTCGTTTCTTGCTGGAACCGTAGCCAGACAGAATTCAGTATCGCAGTGGGTGAGCGCATTGCCCAACTGGTAGTGATACCTGTGGCACAGGTCAAGTTTGATATTGTCGAAGAATTCGCTGCCAGTGACCGGGCTGAGGGAGGTTTTGGTCACTCTGGTCGTATCTAGTCGCTCAAGAATGGCTTAAAATAAGAGTTGGGCTTGAGCAGTCGATAAAGTAAGGATAATGAAAAATAAGCTTAAGTTATTCAATAAGCCCGCCCAGAGTGCTAGCCCCTTCGACTTGACGCAGACCATTCATGAGGCAAAATTCAGTATTCAGGGATTGCTATGGATACTGGCGATGCTTGCTATTGCCATCATTCTTGCTGTGGGCGCGGGCGTCTACGTATTGTTGACCGAGCACTTTAGCCAACGCTACGAGCAACAAAACGATGCTGATGCCAATGTGATAAGTCGTGAGTTATCTAATTATTTTGTTCGCTTTCATTCGCGCATAGAAATTCTTGCCAATGATCCGATTGCCGAGCAGGCACTGGAAAATGTTAACCCGGATGCCCTGCAGCAACGTGAGGCGGAGATTGCCGTGCTTTTTCCTGAGGCAATGCGAGTCATGTTGTTGCCTGCGAATATCGTGCGCATTGCTCGTCCTGGTGATTTCCCGGAACTTGGTTTTGCTGATATTGATTTGCTTGATTCGTATAGTCGAGGTGTTAACCCCCCCTTAGAAAGCCACCAATTTGCTAGTGACCATGGCCATATTGATTTTATTAACCGCATAGAAAGCCGTTCCAATCGCAGTTTATTAGGATTTTTGTTGGTAAGTTTTAAAGATGATTTTCTCAATGAGGCTGTCAAAGAGATGGCGCAATACGGTGGTGGGTATTTTGAAATACAGCAACCACTGGTGAAAGGTAAGCCGTTAGTGTTGGCTAAATATGGCGATGTTACATTGTCAGAAACGGGTAATGCGCTTGAGCGACCAATCAACGACACTGCATGGCGGTTGCATTATTTTCCGCCAGCACCTGCGTCATTGGGTTTCGAGTTGAATGCGCGTTATTATGCCATGATTTTTTTTGGTGCAGCCTTGGTTTTACTCATACTGGTTGTGGTGTTTGCACGTTTGATCACAAGTTCAGTGCGTAAAGACCTGAGTAGTATCGTGTCACTGGTACGCGACATGGTGGCCGGTCGACTATTACGGCAAGTGAGTGATATTCGTTTGCGTAATTTTGTTAGCACTTACGATACGATTAGCCGTATTGATGTTGATGCCACACCAACACCTATTCAGGTAGATCATGACAGCAATGAAGATGATGAGTATGAGCAAGCTGAGATACCGAGCCCAGGTTTTGAAACGATTGATTTGATTTTTCAAAATAACGCCGTTGCGACAATAGAGGATAGTGTGCCTATAGCCTGCCAAGACTCGGTTTTACCCCCTGAGGGCACGTTGCCCCCCCTTGCCGTCCAAGGACAGGTAGAAGGGCAGCACGCGGCACAACTTAAGCAAGGTCAGCAGGTGTCGGCAGACGTTTTTAGAGCCTATGATATTGGCGGCATTGTTGGTGAAACGCTGACTATTGATTTAGTCGCCGATATTGGCCGTGCGCTAGGTAGCGAAGCCTATTCGCGTGGCCAACAAACGGTTGTTGTTGCGCGTGACGGTCGTTTGTCCGGCCCAGAATTGATCAATGCCTTAATAAAAGGCCTCACCGAAAGCGGTCGCGATGTGATCAATCTAGGTTTGGTGCCGATACCGGTACTCTATTTTGCGACACATTATATGAGTACAGCATCGGGTGCGATGGTGACGGGTAGTCATCATCCTCCGAACTACAATGGTTTAAAGATGGTGCTAAAGGGGGAGATGCTCTCTGGCGACACCATTCAAGCGCTACGTAGACGTATCGAAAGTGGTGATTTTCAAACAGGGCTTGGTAGCGTTGAAGAAACCGACATTGTTGCTGACTATATCGAAAGTATTATCGGCGATGTTGAGCTGTCACGACCACTGAAAGTGGTGGTGGATTGTGGCAATGGTGCTGCTGGTGATTTAGCGCCGCGTTTACTCAGAAGCCTTGGTTGTGAAGTCATCGAGTTATTTTGTGAAATTGATGGCCATTTCCCTAATCACCAGCCCGACCCAAGTCAAGCAGAAAACCTCAGTGATGTGATTGAGGCAGTCATAACTAATGAGGCAGACCTTGGCCTTGCCTTTGATGGCGATGGTGATCGTCTTGGTGTCATTGATTCGCGTGGTAATGTGATATGGCCTGATCGTCAAATGGTGTTATATGCCAAAGATGTGATTAGCCGTAACCCGGGAGCAGAGATCATCTATGATGTTGAGTGCTCGCGTCATTTGAGCACAGCCATCAAGCGTTTTGGTGGTAAACCGGTGATGTGCAAAACAGATCATGCTGCTATTAAGGCACGTATGAAACAAACGGGTGCTTTGCTTGCTGGTGCAATGAGTGGCCACATCTTCTTTCAAGAGCGCTGGCATGGCTTTGACGATGCGCTCTACACCGCAGCGCGCTTGCTCGAAATTATTGCTGCCGACTTACGTAGTAGCTATGAGCTATTTGCTGAGGTCCCTAATGCGGTTAGCACGCCTGAGTTGAAACTTGAAATGGATGATGCTGCCCAGGTGACGTTTATGCAGAAATTGCTTGCCACAGCAGGTTTCCCTGATGCTAATATCATCACTATCGATGGTTTGCGCGTTGAATTTGAAGACGGTTGGGGGTTGGTAAGAGCCTCGAATACTACGCCGTGCCTAGTCATGCGCTTCGAAGCGGACAACCCATCATCACTGAAGCGTGTCCAAGATGAGTTCCGTCAATTAATGT
>CAYURS010000036.1:0-7978 GCA_964447165.1 uncultured Thiotrichales bacterium | reverse complement strand
AATCGTAGCACTGGCCGCTTATCTCTATACGCGCACCGAAGCTAATCTTGACAATACCGCTATTGAACCTGCGACCAAGCAAAAAGCCAAACCTGCCGCAAAAAAGAAAACAAGCAGTGCTAAACAAAAAATAACCCAAAAAGACATTGGGAAACCGCGGTTTGATTTTTATCACTTATTACCTGAGCGCGAAATAATTATTCCTGATGAACAAATCATAAGAAGCCAAACAAAAAAAGTTACGCCCCTTCCTAATACAGATAAGAGTGGTAATTACATATTACAAGCAGGCGCCTTTAAAACCTTTAAGCAAGCCGATCAACTTAAAGCACAGCTAGCCTTAATTGGCGTCGAGGCAAATATCGAGACCGTAAAAATTAATGATGCAATTGCTTGGCATCGTGTGCGGGTCGGCCCGTTTGATGGGCTCGATAAAGTAAATACGGTACGCCATCGATTGCAAGACAATAATATTGAAACCGTGGTACTGAAGGTGAATTAGTTTTCTTTTGCAAACGGTGCGCTTAATAATTTCGTTGCGTTTAACTAAGGATCGGGCTGAGTCGCCACTTGCTCTTTCGGTTTAGGTGGGTTGCACCATTCATCAACCAGCTTGCTCGCCGCTTCGGTGTTAACTGTAGTTTCTTCTGCTGTCTTATAGATATATTCACCTTCTGCATTTTTGACACGAATGCGTCGTCCAGCATTGTCGCTATAAAAACGCAAACGCTCTGTCGCAATCTGGCAGTTTTTGTCACGAATCTCTTGATCCTTGGCTGCTTGCTCGGAAATAACCGTAGCCTTGACAGTGGCTTCTTTGGCTTTAACTCGCGCCTCACGCTCAGCATGCAGTTTCTCTACATTTGCTGTACTAGACTTACCCCCTTTAGCCTCATACTCCTGCACATTGGCACCAATAGGCGGTACATCAGTAAAATAAACATTACCCTCGGCATCTTCATACTGATAGAGAGTGGCCTGTGCGCTTGAAAATAACAGCACGAATAAAGCGGCAATGCAGAATTTAATCATGGGACAACTCTAATACAGTGAATCTGACTGTTAACTTAACGCGATTATTGGTCAATTTCCATATTTTTAGCAAAAACTGCCCAACCTGGTCACAAAAAAAGGGGCGCTAAAGCGCCCCTTTAAGCCTGATTTAACCAGGAATTTATTTGTTGCTGAACTCTGGATAGGCTTCCATACCACATTCAGATAGGTCAACACCTGCGTATTCGTCTTCTGCACTAACACGAATACCCATGACTGCCTTGAGGATACCCCAGGTAATCAAGCTGGTAACAAAGACCCAAACAAAGATGGTGATTGCGCCCACAATCTGACCAGTAAAAGCCGCACCATCGTTAGTCAGTGGTACCACCAATAGGCCGAATAAGCCTACCGTACCGTGAACAGAGATTGCGCCGACAGGGTCGTCGATCTTGATCTTGTCAAGGAAGATGATAGACAAGACAACGATGACACCCCCTGCTGCGCCAATCAAAGTTGCTTGCAAGGCCGTTGGCGTAGAAGGCTCAGCAGTAATCGCCACCAACCCCGCTAACGCACCGTTAAGTGCCATAGTAAGGTCAGCTTTGCCGAACAATACACGCGCTAAGACCAACGCCGCAATTAAACCACCCGCAGCAGCCGCATTGGTATTCAAAAACACCATGGCAACTGACGCCGCATTAGCGATGTCGCCAAGTTTCAGCACTGAACCGCCGTTAAAGCCGAACCAACCCATCCATAAAATGAATGTCCCTAAAGTTGCCAACGGTAGGTTGGCACCAGGAATCGCATTAACCTGGCCTTCCTTACCGTATTTGCCTTTACGGGCGCCCAGCAGAATAACACCGGCTAACGCTGCTGTAGCACCTGCCAGATGGACAATACCTGATCCGGCGAAGTCAGAAAAACCCATATCGCCAAGGTTATACATACCGAATACATCAGCACCGTTCCAAGTCCAGCTACCTTCCATTGGGTAGATGAAACCCGTCATTACCACGGCGAAAAACAAAAAGGCCCAGAGCTTCATGCGCTCTGCAACGGCACCAGAAACAATCGACATCGCTGTGGCGACAAAGACAACCTGGAAGAAGAAATCAGCGGCCGTAGCGTATGTTGCACCACCCGTGAAGTCGCCTTGTTCTGCCATACCAGCGAGAACCTCATCAACATTTACATCAGCGATGCCAGACAAGAACACACCACCGCCATACATAATCTCGTAGCCAACAATCATGTACATGATGCAAGAAACAGCATAAAGCGCCACGTTCTTGGTCAAGATTTCGGTCGTATTTTTAGCACGAACCAAACCGGCCTCAAGCATAGAAAAGCCTGCCGCCATCCACATTACCAGTGCACCGCACACCAAGAAATAAAAGGTGTCCATTGCGTACTGCAGGTGAAAAATATTTTCTTCCATAACGTCCTCCGCGGAAGTTAACTTAAAATTAAATTTTATAAAGCTTCGTCGCCAACTTCACCGGTACGAATACGAATGGCCTGGCTCATGTCATAAACAAAAATTTTGCCATCACCAATCTTCCCCGTGTTGGCAGCTTTAGTAATTGATTCAATCACTTGCTCTATCATATCGTCGCTAATTGCAACTTCGATTTTGACCTTGGGTATAAAATCCACCACGTACTCCGCACCGCGATAAAGCTCAGTGTGGCCCTTCTGACGGCCAAACCCCTTAACCTCAGTAACTGTGATCCCCTTTACGCCAATCTCCGATAACGCTTCACGAACGTCATCAAGCTTGAATGGCTTAATGATTGCTGTAACTAACTTCATATGCTCTCCTTCAAAATCATGGTTAAACTATCCTGCACAACAAAAACTGCACCCTCCTAGTCATCAAGTACGGTTCCTGGCAACCCTGGCCCAATCTCTAGCACTGCGATGTTCGGTGTGGGCACCCCCCCCAAAGACCAGCGGCCACAGGAAGTACCCCCCCTTAAGGGATAATTACAATGCACCTTTGGAGTAAAAAACCCTGAAGGTGTGCCACACACTCGACACACCAACCCCGCAATACAAGCAAGCTCGCGCTATTAGACGAATAATAATAGGGGCATCATTTGTGCCAAATTTTTTTTATTATAATAATCATAGCGTTATGTTTAATTGGCATGCTTAACGCAAAACCTACGCACCAATGTGGTTCGCTTTTTATATGCCTTCGCACCACTATGGCTCGCTTTATTCAGCCATTTATGCAAGATGCTCGATGAGATAAGATACCGGCTGTTACTCTTTTGGATTACCCTAGAAATGATCAACTCGAAGTTGTTTGATGAGCTGGCAAAAAAACTCGCTGCCGCTGTGCCTAGCGGCGCACGCGAAATACAAGCTGACCTGGAGCGACAATTTCTAGCTATGCTGCAATCACGCTTAGGCAAGTTAGATTTAGTCACGCGAGAGCAATTCGATGTGCAACGTAGCGTACTTGAACGTACACGTAGTAAGGTGGATGCCTTGGAAAAACAGCTTGTAGAACTGGAAGCACTTAAGCGACCGCTAACCAAATAAAGATTTTCTAAGGAGCCTCTTGATTAAGTCTAGGGCAGTGAGATTACTGACTGTTGTTTTCAGATCGAGGCGCGAATCGCAGTTAATAGTGGGGCTATTGACAAGATTCGTAACAAAGAGCTGGAAGATTTCAGTCAGTAAGGTCGTGTTTCACAGCTTAATCAAGAGGCCCCCCAACTAACAAGGATGTTGTTATGGCCTTAGCCAAGGTCTTGAGTCGTGCCGCCGTCGGTATTAGTGCGCCGCCGGTCATTGTTGAAGTGCATTTGTCACGTGGCTTACCCAGCTTTTCCATCGTTGGCCTACCTGAAACTGCCGTCAAAGAAAGTAAAGATCGCGTGCGCAGCGCTTTACTAAATTCGCAGTTCGATTTTCCACCACGACGTATTACCGTTAATTTAGCACCTGCCGACCTACCGAAAGAAGGTGCGCGCTACGACCTCGCCATTGCGCTAGGTATTTTGTGCGCTTCAGGGCAAATCAAACAAAGTGCCCTCAATGACTACGAAATCATCGGCGAATTGGGACTTGATGGTGGCTTGCGTACTTGCCACGGTGTCGTACCCTTTGTCCTCGCCGCCAGCAAGGCTGGGCATCGACTAATCTTGCCTCAAGCTAACGCTGCTGAAGCTAGCCTAATTAAAACAGCGCATTGTGTTGGCGCAAATCATTTGCTTGCCGTCTGTGCACACCTACAAGAGGTCAAACCGCTGGCGCGTATCACGCCACGACCACACATTGAAGTCACCAACGACGACGCTGACCTTAGTGAAGTGCATGGGCAATTTCATGCCAAACGCGCATTAGAAGTCGCTGCCGCAGGCGCTCACAATCTCATTATGATCGGCCCGCCAGGCAGTGGTAAAACAATGCTTGCATCACGCTTGCTTAAACTCTTACCGCCTCTGACCGAGGACGAAATGCTGGAAACAGCGATGATCAGTTCCGTCAGCAACCATGGTATCGATTGGCAGCACTGGGGGCGTCGTCCTTTTCGCCATCCACACCACACCGCATCGGCAGTCGCGCTGGTGGGCGGTGGCAGCCTTGCCAAACCCGGCGAAATTTCACTGGCGCATAACGGCGTGTTGTTTCTCGATGAGCTGCCCGAGTTTGATCGTAAAGTACTGGAAGTGCTACGCGAACCACTCGAGTCAGGCAGTATCTCTATTTCGCGTGCTGCACGACAAGCACAATATCCAGCACGTTTTCAATTAATTGCCGCCATGAACCCCTGCCCCTGCGGCCATCATGGCGATAACAACGTCGCCTGCCGTTGCTCACCCGATCAAATAAATCGCTACCGCTCACGTATCTCCGGCCCCTTGCTCGACCGTATCGACCTGCATGTTGAAGTGCCCGCAGTGCCGATACAAGAACTGCATAACAGCGCGCCGGCCGAATCAAGCAGCGAGGTGGCCAAACGCATTGCCGCCGCGCGCTTATTACAAACACAACGCTGCAATAAAACCAATCAAGCCCTCAGTGAAAAAGAGATTCGACGCTATTGCACACTACGCGATGAAGACGCCCAACTACTGCAACAAGCGATGACACAACTTAAACTCTCGGCACGTGCCTACCATCGTATTCTCAAGGTCGCACGCACCATTGCTGATTTAGCGGCCAGCGAGCATATCGCCAGCTCACACCTGCATGAAGCTATCAGTTATCGGCGCATGGATCGTGGCGCCTAATATATAGGCTGGGGCGCCGACTAGCGTGGTGCACGCACCGTCAGGCCATTAGCTTTGACATCATAGGACACCGCTTCAAGATCGGTAGCACTGAGGTGTTGAAACAAGCGCAGTGTCTCAGCAGCATTACCTTTTTCGTAACTTGCTGTCACGTCAAAGATAAACATGCGGCCGGTGCGTACCGTATTCGTCTCGATATTCTTGAAACGCACTTTGTTTAACTTGCCAAGATCCTCTTGCACACCTGCCATAAAGTCAATCCAGGCCTGATGCGATGAGCTTTTTCGCATACCAGAAGAAAACAATTTGCTGGCTCCCTCAAAGTCTTTATCTTTTAGCTTGGCGTAAAAACTAATGGCAACCAGTTGCGGGTCAACTTCTAGGGTTTTCTCACAGCCCACCAATATCAGCATGATAAGGCAAAGGCCAATACTGATAGTTTTCTTAATACCTAATAAATTCACAACGTTCCCCAGCACACACTCGTGTTAATGATACATCTTATTCGGCACTGAAAGTCAGCGATACAATCTGCTAAAATGCCGCTGATGGATGTCAGCGAAATATTAAACCCCCTTAACGAAGCCCAACGTAATGCCGTCACGGTTGATGGTCAGCACGCCCTGATACTGGCTGGCGCTGGCAGTGGCAAAACACGAGTACTAGTACATCGAATTAGTTGGTTAATCGAGGTCGAAAAAATATCGGCTTATGCAGTGCTTGCCGTCACCTTTACCAACAAGGCTGCCGCCGAAATGCGTGGCCGCATCGAAAGCCTGCTAGGCATTCCCGTTGGCTCGATGTGGGTCGGCACTTTTCATGGCCTTGCCCATCGCTTATTACGTACGCATTGGCAAGATGCTGACCTGCCCCAGGGCTTTCAAATACTCGACTCACAAGATCAGCAGCGCATCATTAAACGTTTAATCAAAGCGATGGATCTTGATGATTCACAATGGCCGGCCAAACAAGCGCAGGGTTTTATTAATTCTCGCAAAGATGAGGGGCTGCGTGCAGCACATATTGAAGATCGTGGTGACCCATACCTACGGCAGATGGTCAAAATCTACCAGGGCTATGAAGATATTTGTCAGCGCGGCGGCCTCATTGATTTTGCTGAACTGCTTTTGCGTGCGCTTGAACTATGGCGCAATAAACCAGAAATACTCAACCATTATCGTGACCGATTTTCGCATATTTTGGTTGACGAGTTTCAAGATACTAACTCTATTCAGTATGCCTGGATTCAGATGCTGGCAGGCAAAGACAATAAATTATTTGTTGTCGGCGATGATGATCAATCAATCTATGGCTGGCGTGGCGCTAAAATTGAAAACATTCAACGTTTCAGCAAAGACTTTAGTGGCACGCAAACCTTTCGCCTGGAACAAAACTATCGCTCAACTGCCAATATATTGAAAGCGGCGAACGCCTTAATTTCAAACAATACATCCCGTCTAGGCAAAGAACTGTGGACCGATGGCAGCAATGGTGAACCAATCCAACTCTATCGCGCCTTTAATGATATTGAAGAAGCGCGCTACGTCATCGAACAAATTGCAATTTATACCGATCTCGATATGCGGCGCAGTGATCACGCCATTCTTTATCGCTCGAATGCACAATCACGTTTATTCGAAGAAGCTTTGCTGGCGCGCGGGATGGCATATCGCGTTTATGGCGGCTTGCGATTTTATGAACGTGCCGAAATTAAAAATGCGCTAGCCTATTTACGTTTGATGAGCAATCGGCATGACGATGCTTCATTTGAACGTGTCGTGAACTTACCTACCCGCGGCATTGGTGAACGTAGTTTGCAAGCCATACGTGATCATTCTCGTGACTATAAAGTGTCGTTATGGGATGCCGCTTGTGCGTTATGTCATCAACAATTACTCGCATCACGCGCTATCAGCGCTCTATCAGGCTTCGTTAGTCTTATCGAAAAACTGGCAAACGATTGCGACGGGCTAGATCTTGGTGACACGGTTGAATTGGTCGTCGAACATACCGGCTTAATAGAATATTTTAAAAAAGACAAAGGCGAACGCGGTCAGGCACGTATTGAAAACCTGGAAGAACTGGGCGCTGCGGCGCGCCAATTTCAATACGATGAGTCAATAGACATGGCGCCGCTCGATGCGTTTTTGTCTCATGCCTCATTAGAGGCCGGTGACTCCGAAGGCAATCAAAGCGACGACTGCGTACAGTTAATGACTTTGCACAGTGCCAAAGGGCTGGAATTCCCTACAGTATTTTTATGTGGTGTCGAAGAGGGTCTGTTCCCGCATAAAATGTCGATCAACGAACCAGGACGTTTGGAAGAAGAACGCCGTTTATGTTACGTCGGCATTACCCGCGCACGGCAACGACTTTATATTACCCATGCCGAGACTCGACGTATACACGGCGCAGAAACCTTTGCCGCACCCTCGCGCTTTATTAATGAAATTCCTGAAGAATTAATAAAAGAAATCAGACCAAAACAGCGCGCCCCGCAAACACATAGCATGCGCCACACCAGAGGGCAGACAGCCAAGCCAAATAATAGGCGGCGTAGTGCGCCTGTCGATGACGCACCTTTAGGCTTACGCCTTGGCCAGCAAGTGGCGCACCCCAAGTTTGGCGAAGGCACCATTATGAGTTACGAAGGACAAGGCAGCCAAGCTCGCATACAAATTAATTTTAATGCCGCAGGCAGCAAATGGTTGGTCGCTGCCTACGCTAACCTG
>CAYURS010000035.1:0-8014 GCA_964447165.1 uncultured Thiotrichales bacterium | reverse complement strand
CCATTTTGGTCGCGAAGAAGCAGGCTTTTCCTGGGAAAAGACCGACAAGGCCGATGAACTAAGAGACGCTGCAGGCATCAGCAGCTAAACTAACGCCAATATTATCAAAACATTCTCACCATCCCCACATGGAGATACACATTAAATGAGTCTTGCCGCACCAATAGAAAACCTAAACCCTGATTACAAAGTCGCTGACCTGTCACTGGCAGATTGGGGTCGTAAAGAAATCAATATCGCTGAAAGCGAAATGCCTGGCTTAATGGCGCTACGCAAAGAATACAGTGTAGAAAAACCACTAAAAGGCGCACGTATCGCTGGCTGCCTACACATGACTATTCAAACCGCGGTATTAATCGAAACACTGATTGATCTTGGCGCTGAAGTGCGTTGGTCGTCGTGCAACATCTTCTCAACCCAGGATCATGCTGCCGCAGCTATCGCTGCAGCAGACATTCCCGTCTTTGCCTGGAAAGGCGAGACAGATGAAGAGTTCTGGTGGTGCATAGAACAAAGCATTTTTGGCCCGGACAATTGGCGGCCCAATTTGATCCTCGATGACGGCGGTGATCTCACCATACTCATGCATGAGAAATACGGCGAACTGCTTAACGATGTCAAAGGCCTATCTGAAGAAACCACCACCGGCGTTCACCGTCTCTATAACATGATGCGCGATGGCGAACTGAAAGTACCGGCCTTTAACGTCAATGACTCAGTCACTAAATCCAAGTTCGACAACCTTTATGGTTGCCGCGAATCCCTCGTCGACAGCATCAAACGCGCGACCGATGTCATGATCGCCGGTAAAGTCGCCGTGGTTCTAGGCTATGGTGACGTCGGCAAGGGCAGCGCGCAGTCACTACGTGGCCTCGGCGCCACCGTTTGGATTACCGAAATCGACCCTATCTGTGCGCTACAAGCGGCAATGGAAGGCTATCGTGTCGTGACAATGGATGAAGCCTGTTCGCAAGCGAATATCTTTGTCACCACCACCGGTAACATTGACATCATTACCCATGAACACATGAAACAAATGAAAGATCAGGCTATCGTTTGCAATATTGGCCATTTTGATTCTGAAATTGCCGTCGCCTCATTGAAACAATATACATGGGAAAACATCAAGCCTCAGGTCGACCATATTATTTTCCCTGACGGCAAACGCATTATTTTATTGGCTGAAGGACGCTTGGTGAACCTTGGCTGCGGTACTGGCCATCCAAGCTTTGTTATGTCCAACTCGTTCACTAACCAAGTGCTAGCGCAGATTGAATTGTGGAACAACAACGACAATTACGAAAACAAAGTCTATGTCTTGCCGAAAAAGTTGGATGAGAAGGTCGCACGTCTACACCTGAAACAAGTTGGCGTAAATCTCACTGAACTCACCGATGAACAGGCCAAATATATTGACGTAGACAAAGATGGTCCGTATAAACCAGAGCATTACCGTTATTAATATTAACTTGGGAGCTTGGTGTGGAAGACGATCAACGCACTATTAGCTTCGAATTTTTTCCGCCGAAAAATGCGCGAGCCGCCGAACGGCTTGCGCAAACCAGTGCGACCCTGGCAGAGTTAGACCCTGAGTTCTTCTCTGTCACCTTTGGTGCTGGCGGTAGCACCCGCGACAATACTCTTGAATGTGTATCAAACATTGGCAGCGCTACCGGCATTGACGTAGCTCCCCACCTCTCTTGCATTGGTTCAACCGAAAGCAGTGTTCGCGAGCTGTTAGAAATATACCAAAGTAAGGGAATAAAACGTATCGTCGCACTGCGTGGTGACATGCCATCAGGCATGCGTGATCCAGGCGAGTTCAATTATGCCAATGAGTTAGTCAAGTTCATCCGCAAAACAACCGGCGATCATTTTCATATCGAAGTCGCCGCCTATCCTGAGTTCCATCCGCAGGCACTATCTGCTCAAGAGGATATAGCCAATTTTAAACGCAAAGTTGATGCCGGTGCTGATAGTGCTCTAACACAATATTTTTTCAATGCTGATGCCTACTTTCGCTTTCTTGATGATTGCAGCGCAGCAAATATTAATATCCCTATTGTCCCTGGCATTATGCCTATCACTAACTACACTCAGTTGGCGCGATTTTCGGACGCTTGCGGCGCTGAAATTCCGCGCTGGATACGTCGCCGCCTTGAAGGCTTTGGCGATGACATGGAGTCTTTGCGTGATTTCGGTGTCGACATCATCGCTGAACTCTGCGGCACGCTACTTGAAGGTGGCGCGCCAGGGCTACATTTTTATACCATGAACCAAACTAAAGCGACGCTAGCAATCTGGCGACAACTGCAAGATTAAAACCAAGAAAACAGGCACCACATTACTCTCGTGGCCAAACACAGACTTTATATTGCGACAGAGCTTAGCAGCAACTCAACGGCACCGTTAGATGCGCCCACTACACATTACGTGCTCAATGTTTTACGCCTACGTAATGACTGTGAAATTGAGGCCTTCGACGGCAAAGGTCATTCGTATCATTCCATACTACGTGTCAGTGGCAAACGTAACGCGCAATTAAAAATAAGCAACGAAATCACCACTGATCGTGAATCGCCGCTACACATTGAACTATTACAAGTTCTATCGCGTGGCGAAAAAATGGATTGGGTCATTCAAAAATCCGTTGAGCTAGGCGTGACTTCTATTCGCCCGCTCACTAGCGAACGCTGTAACGTTAAGCTTGACCCTAAGCGCGCACAAAGTCGCCTCAATCATTGGCAAGCTATAATAAGTAATGCCTGTGAGCAATGTGGTCGCAATCGACTACCGCAATTACATGCGTTGACCGACATAAAAGATATTTCAGAGGGCGCTGTCGTCACATCCGATCATCGATGGTTATTACACCCTGAAGCAGAACCAAAATTAGCCACAGCAACTGTGGCCAACAACGAATCCATCAGTATTCTAATCGGGCCAGAAGGTGGTTTTAGCAACAATGAGATTCATATTCTCAGCAACGCAGGGTTTCAACAAAAACAATTTGGCCCACGTGTTTTGCGCACCGAAACTGCGGCTATTGCTGCTATCTCAGCGATTCAAAGTCGCTGGGGCGACATGTGATTATCTAACCCGAGCTAATGTTTATACAGATCGTTCAAACGTTGTGCCAATTCGATTGCAGACGCAATTTCAAGTCGCTGTTCGTTATGATGATCTTCATCATTTGGCCCACCGAGGGCGCTTTGCGCCCTGAGGGCACGTGGCTGCTGAGCCAATCGGCTGGCATAGCTAACCTGACCTCTTTGCAACCAAACTCGGCCGCCTGATGCGAGAATTTTCTGGCAACCTTTGGTGCCGTCTTCGCCAATAGCGCTGAATACGATGACATTAGCATTGACGCCATATCGTTCAGCAATCACTGTCATCATTTGATCGTGGGCACGTTCGTGTAGCGAAACCGTATCAGGCAGCAATGTATTTTGATTGTCAATAGCAAAGCAACTGCCATCTGCAACTAATAGTAGAGTTCCGTCACATAGCACGATAGGCTCATTCATTACTGATATCGAATAATCAGTATATTGCTCCAGATGGTTCACCAATACCTTAATATGCTCTTTAGCCACGCGCTGCATTACAATGAAACTGATAGGCAAGCCTGAAGACAACGTACTAAAAAACTCTCGCAATGCTTCAGGCCCACCAAGCGAACTATTCAACAACCAAACATTGCCTGACATAACGGATACATCTGCTATATCACTATCACTTTGAATCGCTGACTTTCTTACGCCATCGTCGCCAACCACTTTATTGAGTGGTTTTATATCAATATGGAGTTCAGCGGTTCTCAGCAAATCCGTTAATTTGATATGTAGGTGTTGCTGCCAATCTTGATCGTGAGAAGAATCGCTAAAGAGAACAGGGCGCACTTCGGCGCTAACAAGTTCATTGAGATGCTGTAATTGACTATTATTAGCGCCATCAAGATCAACCACTAGCGCACTGGCACCTTCAAACAGCCCCTCCACAATTTGATCATGAGCCAATACAACGCTTTGACTGATTGTCCAGCCATAACTTTCTAACGGCTCAGACAAACGCTGAATCGCTTCTGGTTTACATACCAGTAAGCCTAATTTCTTCCCGATTTGTGTTGACATAAAGACATTAAACGTTAGATCTACACACCAAACATCGACATATCAAGCATGAACTTGAGGGCTAACTTGTCAGAGTTGCCTAGCAGATTGTTGAAAAAGTCTCAGGTGAGTACGAGACAAGGCAAAATTCGGCGCAAAAGCGCAGTTTACATGGAGTTTAGCACTACGTGCCCCCGCATTTTAAGCCGAATTTTAACGCCGTATCATGCCACATGAGCCTTTTCCAACAGCCTGCTAGAGCGTGCTCACAGACCCCTCCCAGCACTATTTATCTGTCAGATGCTTGATTACATCATAAAGTTCTTGATCTCGATATGGCTTGTTCAACCAAGTGGCAATACCATGACGTTGTACTTGCTCCTCATCACGGTCGCTGGCACTGATAAGCACAACTGGCAAAGCATCGTACTGTGGTTGTTGACGCAAACTATCAATCAGCTGAAATCCATCCATCTGCGGCAATTGCAAGTCAGTCAGTAATAAATCAATATGTACCTCATTAGCAATAGCTAATGCCTCTTCTGCGGTTTTTGCCACAACGACATGGTAGCCATGATTATGTAATAATTTTTCACAATAACGGCGCGTGGTAAGCGAATCATCAACCACTAATATCCTTTTCGCTGCTAATATTTTGCGCCGACTAAATAGCGACTGCGTGACGTTTTCACCATCGCGACTAACATGCGATTGAGAGACAAGGCGCAGAAAAAAATCAGGATTAAGTACCGGCACCAAGGCACCCTCTTCAAGCAAACCGATACCCGCCAAGTAAGCCGCCTGAGATAACTGCGAGCCAGCAGGGTCAATGACAATACTCTCATGGCCTTCAACCGTATCGACGAGTAAAGCAAGCTGAGCATTTTCATCATCAAACAACAATGCTCTTGACTGACCACTATATGACTGTGCTTCAGTGTGCGCCTGAGGGACAATCATGAATAGCTCCTGGAGCGTGACACATTCATAAGTTTTTTCAGCAACCGTTAACGTTTTCTCGACTTGTCTCTTATTAATAGCGATTGAGTCGATCTGCCCGGGTAAGGCAAATCGTTGGCCTGCTGCCGTTACGATTGTTGCAGGAATCAAACCCGCAGAATACGGCAAACAAAGCGTAAAACAGCTTCCTTGGTTCAACTCGCTAGCGACTGACACTGTTCCATGCAACTGCTCTATTGTGGTTTTAACTGCATCGAGACCAACACCACGTCCAGACACTTGTGTGACCAGCGGTTTAGTTGAAATGGCGGGATTAAATAGTAACTCAAGCGCTTTTTTTTCACTAAAGTCTTCGTCTTGATCAATCAGATTTTTAGCTAAAGCGCAGCGCCAAATCGCGCGCGCATCAATGCCCGCACCATCATCCGTTACCGTGACTGCAATACCTCGTGCATTCACTGTACAAGCAATAAGAATCGATGCCCTTGCAGGCTTACCTGCATCCACTCGCAACGCTTCTGACTCGATGCCATGATCAACCGCATTACGCAGAAAATGGCCAAGCGCCGCAGAAACACGACTTAAGACAGTGCGATCAAACTTTATAGCGCAATCATCAATGACTAATACAACGTTCTTTTCAAGCTGCATCGCGGTCTGTTCAACAAGGCGTTGATAAGCGCTCGCGTTAATATCCAGGCCAACCATCCGCGTATCTACCAACGTCTGGCGCATTGATCCTGTTGCATCGGAAATGGTATCAATGCGCGTTTCAATATTACCAACATGGCGTAGCACTTGATTCGTGGCCAAGCGTAGATCACTGACGGCTTCAGCCAAACGCACTTTTTGTACTCCAGGAGCACCTGGACCTGATGCCGCCGTATTATACCCCAGGGCACCCTCTCTGCCTTCGGCATTCACCTTGTCATCAAGCTCAGCAGATAAGCGATGAATCGTCGCGTCGAGCTCGGCCACAACCACCATGGCCTTAGAGACATCATTAAATAACTGCGCTTGGCCAACTAATTGCTCAGCATTAAGCTGCAACAATCGCTGCAAATGATTGTTATTGTCCTGCGCGTGAGCCATTACATCCAGTGTAAACTGATCTGGTATTTCAGTCTGGCTCTGATCGAGCGAGGATACACCCTGAAAAGACTTGTCTGGCTGAGGCTGAATCGTAAGCATGCGTGACATACTCGCGATTGATTGTTGAAACGACTCCATCAGGAAACTTGATGCTGGCAATACCCCAGTTTGTATCGAAGCTAATATCGATTCTAAGCCATGGCACAAATGACCTATATCATAATACCCTGCAAGGTGTGCGCTACCCTTTAGAGTATGCAATAAACGCTGTAGCACCAGTATAGATACGCCCTGCTCACTACTGCCACGCCATACCTCCATTTGCGTATTAAGCTCAGCCAGCAAGCTCGACGCTTCATGGATAAAATTATTGATGATGTCACGATCTACAGCGCTATCTACGACCCCGGCTGTCATGTCACCCGTTATCTGAGCGCTATCATCAGCGACAATACTTTTATCAGTAGACTCATTCACCGCAATCGGCTCAACCTTGTCACTTACCTCGCCAGGCGGTGAATAGTCTATTGGCGTTAATTCAGTTTGATCAATACCTAATTCAGCAAGCCGCGCCTCAGCTAATTGCAATAGCTCATCAACATTAAGCGACATTGCAGCATTCATCTGTGTTGCTTCATCTAAAAAATATGCCAAGGCGGCGATCGCTTCAGCAAACACCATATAACGATCGTTATCAAAAATTTCTTGATTATCACAAGTTTGCGACCCTTGCAATTCAACCAGATAGTGTTGCGCCTGCAAACAAATCTTTGCCTGCCTGCCCAGGCCAATCAATTCAAAACAACGCATAACGCGGTAACATGCATCGTAGGCATTAGACAACACTTTAGTATTAGATTTATCAGCCAACCACACTTCTAATGAGCGCTCCATCAGCGCCAATTCACGGCGACACTCGGCCAGCGCTTGGCGTATTGAATCGCCTTTGACAACCAATAGACCAGGGTCACCTGGGGGCATATCAAGTGCCCGACCTACAGTATCTTCACTACTGTCAATTTCGCAACTACGACCACGGCGACGATCGCGTAAACCATAGCGACCTAAAATGCCTATTACACGTTCACTATGCTGATAGCAATTAGCTGCAATGTGATGTAGCGCGTCTTTGGTAAGCGCTGTTGGTACATAAGCTGTGTCTGCTACAGCTAACTGGCGTATATAACGTTCAACATGCGCTAACAATAACTGTACAGACTGACTCACCTGCGAACAACCACGTTGCGAATCGATCAGCGCAGCAATCACTTCAAAAAATTGAATATGGGGACGTTCGACGGCAGCAAGCCTTAAATTATCAGTAATCGCCACCAAGATGTTAATCGAATCCAGATTTTGGCAATCTTGATACCAGGCTAGCAACGCCGCTTGAAATTGATGCGCCTTGCTCTTAGCTGCCACCACAAATTTATCGGTACTTGCATTGAGGTTTTGGTTTACTGGCACCGCCTCAAGGTCGATAGTGTAAATTTCATTGACAGAGACCGCCTGCTCGCCTCGATCTGCCCGCAATATATTGATCACTGACAAAAGGCGATAACTAGCAGCGGCACTCAATGTCTCTTGCTGCAACGTGCCCTCCCTCAAGGGAGGGCAAAACCGAGCCTCGGAGCATACTGCTGTTTCTAAATCAGACAGCGCATTAAAAATCGACATCAAGAGTATACTTTTATCAAGGCCTTCCTTGCTTACGGCAATAGAAAAAACCTCGCCAATTTCTTTAGCCAACAATGCTGTCGCCCTATTTGACAACATACTAAGCGCACCACTAACACGTTTTAGTTCAAGTGCAAAATGCTCTATCTCGCTAACAGACAAGCATTCTTTTT
>CAYURS010000034.1:0-8142 GCA_964447165.1 uncultured Thiotrichales bacterium | reverse complement strand
AAATATGTCAGTGTCGATAACGAAGCTGTCTTACGCTATCATAATTTTGCGCGACTTAATATGACGGATGCCGAACGTGTTGAGTTGCAACGTCGTTTAAAAGAAAGTCCATGATACATCAGAGATTAACTAGGCTTATGGTTTAAAGGTCTTAATTGTTGCGGCAGAGGCATTTGCTTTTTCACGTGCGCTGTGTGTAGTGTCTGCTTGAGCAAGAACAACCCCCATACGTCGTTTGACGAAGGATTCTGGTTTGCCAAACAGTCTTATATCCGTGTTCGGTATTATCAGTGCTTTATCGACGTTGGCAAAGCGAATGCCTGGCTCGTCCAGGCCGCCATAAATTACTGTGCTGGCACCGGGGTTACGTAGCTCGGCATTAATGGGTAGGCCTAATATTGCACGAGCATGCAATTCAAATTCGTTTTGCCATTGTGTCACCATTGTTACCATGCCCGTGTCATGTGGTCGTGGGCTGACTTCCGAGAACCACACAGTATCACCACGGATAAACAGCTCAACACCAAAGAGTCCACGCCCACCTAAATTATTAGTGACTGCTTTGGCGATGCTTTTTGATTTTTCTAATGCTTTGGCAGACATTGCTTGTGGTTGCCAGCTTTCGACATAATCACCGTCTTTTTGTATATGGCCAATAGGCTCGCAAAAATAGGTTTCTATTTTTCCTTCATTATTGTTGGCGCGTACAGTGAGTAAGGTAATTTCAAAATCGAAATCAATCATTTCCTCAACAATGACCTTTCCTTTGCTGACGCGGCCGCCTGCCATGGCATTATTCCAGGCTTGATTTATTTCTTTAGGGTCTTTGACTAATGATTGCCCCTTCCCTGATGATGACATGACAGGCTTAACCAGGCAGGGATAGCCAATGCCACCATCAATAGCCATATGTAGTTCATTGACGCTACTGGCAAAGCTATAACGTGATGTCGGCAGTTCAAGTGTTTCTGCTGCTAGGCGGCGAATTCCTTCGCGATTCATTGTTAGCTGGGTTGCGCGTGCAGAGGGAATAACCTCGGCTAAACCCTCTGCTTCAATGTCCACCAGCGCATCGGTGGCGATAGCTTCTATCTCGGGCACGATGAGATGCGGTTTTTCTTGTTCAACTAATTTTTTAAGTGCCAGGCCATCGGTCATATCAATGACGTGGGAGCGATGAGCGACTTGGTGTCCTGGTGCGCCAGCATAACGGTCGACAGCGATGACCTCGATGCCCAGCCGTTGCAAGGCAATAATGACTTCTTTGCCCAGTTCACCAGCGCCAAGTAACATGACACGAACAGCAGAAGGTGTAAGCGGTGTACCGATAATCATCGTTTGCAGAACCCTTATTAATGTGAGCGAATACGGCTTAGCCCGCATATTTCACGAAGGCGGACGATACTAGATAATGTTTAGTGTAGTATCAATATTTTAGCTTGAATAAAGGTTGCAATCTAGCGCGATAGTGCGTCCTGTTCGGTTTCAGAGAAAACCTGGCGTCGCATTTTGCTCGATCCCCCTCAAACCATAGCCACTGCTAGGCTTTTTCGGATGATCGACCAAACTGCTTAGCCAGCTTCCCTCTGAATTCCAAACACTGCGTGAAATATGCGGGCTAGTGTACGTGCAAGCCTCTTACTTAAGCCAAGGGTGCAATGCATGGTTTACGTATGCGCAATCAGCGAGGATATAAGTCAATGGAAAAAGTAAAAAAAACAGACGGTGAGTGGCGCAGCGTGTTAAGTGATGAACAGTTTCGTGTTGCGCGAAAAGGCGGTACTGAGCCCGCATTTTCTGGTGAATATTGTAATAATAAAGACGGTGGTAGTTATCGCTGTATTTGTTGTAACACAGAACTATTTCGTTCTACAGAAAAATACGATTCAGGTAGTGGTTGGCCTAGCTTTTGGCAACCCGTTAACAATGAGGCGATTGAGCAGTTAACGGATAGTAGCCACAGTATGCAACGTGTTGAAGTGCGTTGTGCAAATTGCGCAGCACACTTAGGCCATGTCTTTACAGATGGTCCTCAGCCTACGGGGGAACGCTACTGTATTAATTCAGCATCTCTCGATTTTGAGCCTAGGGGGCGTTAACAATTATTTTGACAGTCCTGCCGGTGCTCATTTTTCATCCAGCAAGGCGGAGCGAGTGCGGTGTGGTTGCGCCACATAAGCGAGCGACAACGCCGCTGGGTGAAAAATGAGCACCGGCCCTTCAGGTGCAACAGGACTGTCAAAAATAATTGTTAACGCCCCCTAAGATGCCGAATAACGTTAATATCTTTAAACGATTTGTTTTAGTTGCTTGATTTAGCTTAAACGCCAGCGATGGAATTTCTCAACCCAGGCCAATAATTTCTGCGGTGCGTGAGCACGCTTCCAGTTGCCCGCGACATATTTATTTGACTCGGCAAGTGTCGGATAAATATGAATCGTGCCCAAGATTTTGTTAAGGCCAATATTATGTTTCATCGCCATGATGTACTCAGCAATTAAATCTCCGGCATGGTGGCCAACAATCGTCACGCCAAGAATTTTATCTTTACCAGGCACGGTGAGTACTTTGATAAAGCCATGTGCTTCTTGGTCGGCAATGGCGCGATCAAGGTCGTCGATGTCGTAACGGGTGACCTCAACTTCGATGCCTTGTTCTTTGGCATCTGTTTCGTTAAGACCGACACGCGCGACCTCTGGGTCAGTAAAGGTTGCCCAAGGAATGACTGAATAATCGACTTTAAACTTTTTAAACTTGCCGAACAGGGCGTTGACTGCGGCATACCAGGCTTGGTGGGCAGCAGTGTGGGTGAATTGATAAGGCCCGGCAACATCACCGCAAGCATAGATAGTGGGCACATTGCTGCGCAGGTATTCATCCACCTCAATGGTGCCGCGTGGTGTGATATTGACACCGATTTCTTCTAAGCCGAAGCCTTTTGTATTGGCTGCTCGACCTACTGCGATCAGAATTTCATCGAACGGCACGTTGATTTCAGCATCGTTATGTATGCAGATGAGTTGTTTGTCGCCGTCATTGATCTCAACACGGATAGCGCGATGATCGGTTAAGACATTAATGCCCTCGTTAGTAAATTTCTGAGTGACAATCTCAGAGACTTCCTCGTCTTCACGAATCATGATGCGTGACATCATCTCAATTTGAGTGACGTTTGATCCGTGGCGAGCAAAGGCTTGTGCCAGTTCGCAACCGATAGGGCCGCCACCCAAGACGATTAAGCGTTTAGGTAGCTCTCTTATATCCCAGACATTGTCTGAGGTGAGGTAATTAATCTTGTCTATGCCTTCAATCGGTGGCACAAAAGGGCGTGCGCCAGTAGCAATAATAATATTCGGTGTAGTGATCGTTTGGCCGTTAACTTCGACGGTATACGGGGAGGTCACTTTGGCATCGCCAGTTACGCAATCAACTCCAAGGCTACTGTAGCGCTCTATAGAGTCATGCGGTTCGATGGTCTGTACGATTTTTTGCACGCGTTCCATCACGTCTCTAAATTCGAAATCTGCGCTGGCAGATTTAAAACCAAATTCTTTTGCGCGTTTCATATACGACAGCATCTTGCCTGATCGAAGAATAGCCTTGCTTGGCACACAACCTGTATTAAGACAATCACCACCCATTTTATGGCGTTCGATCAAAGTCACTTTTGCTTTTACTGCGGCTGCAATATACGAGGTAACTAGGCCTGCTGAACCGCCGCCAATCACTACCATATTAGTGTCGAATTTTTTTGGTTTAGGGTAATTTTTTAGTATTTTATTGGCTTTAACCGTGTCGATAATTTTCTTGGCTATGAAAGGGAATATACCAAGCAGTAAAAAAGAAAAAATCAGGCCTGGCGACAGGATGTCACCGAGTGATTCAATTTTGCTAAGCTCAGTACCTGCATTAACAAAAACAAACGTACCTGCCAGCATACCAAGCTGGCTCACCCAATAGAAAGTCCACGTTTTGATTGATGTTAAACCCATCACCAAATTAACGGCGAAGAAAGGAATGGCCGGGATAAGCCTCATGGTGAATAGGTAAAACCCACCTTCTTTTTCTATGCCGTTATTTATGGTTGATAGGTGCTTGCCGAACTTGTTTTGCACGCTGTCTCGTAACAATAATTTTGCCACCAAAAAGGCAAGGGTGGCACCAATAGAACTGGCAAATGAGACAATGATAATGCCTTTTGACAGGCCAAATATTGCACCAGCAATGAGTGTTAGTATTGCAGCCCCAGGCAATGAAAGCGCAGCAATAGCAACATAAATACCAAAAAACGAAAGCACCGTCTTGATTGGATTCTCGTCATAAAGCGCAATGACGTCGTCTTTGATTTCTTTTATTTTTTCAAGCGTAAAATATTGACCGAGATCAAAAACGAAAAAAGAGATGATCAATGCTGCGATCACCGCAATAGCAATAAGTTTTCCCTTGCTCATTTTATTCCTCTGATGTTGAGTATGTTACGTCGATCGAGCCGATATTGATGAAATAAAATTATCGCTTAAGTTGGAGTCTTAGCGATGGCCGAATATTATTTAGCCTCGTTGAGGCTCCAATCATAATCGTAATCGATATCGCCATCATGGTTTAGCAGGCGGTTGGCAAGCTCAGGTTCTGCATGGTTTGCCAGCTGTTCTAACAGTTCTTTTTCATTGTTGCCAAAGTCAACTTGATACCAGTCGAATATTTTCGATAATAACAAGTCGTCACCATCAATAGTAATTCCTCTGGGGTTATTAATGTAATCCTTCGCTGCGGTGGTCAGTTGCTCCTCGGTGTTTTCTGCTGTATAGGCAATTGCGCTGAGGTTGGGGCAGCTGTAACTGGCGCAGTTAACAACATAATGAATTCGCGAATCCTGCCAAATGGGTCGAAGGATGCCATGTTCGATGTCATTGAGGCTAAGTTTTTGTCCGGCTATCTTCAGGTATTTTTTGTTCCAGGGGCCGGGCGAGAAAAACGAGCCGCCAATTTTAAGTATTGATTTTGTCGGGTAGGCGTCGATCACGACATCTATGGTCAAGGCGTTATACAAATTAATCCAGTAGGCCATTTGTTCGGCGCGGTTATATTGACGAGGGTCAATGGCTTGCAGTGTTGTTAGGTAAGTCTTAAGGGTTTTGTGGTCGCCTTTGCTGACAGCACTATATTTAAACAAGTTAACACCGTTGTTTCCGGCAACAAGATACTCATCGAGAAAATTTTGCCAAGCTTGATGGTCTATGGTGCTGCTATCGTTATACTCTGACCAAAAATCAATTAATTTTGCTGCGGGTGCGGCGGAGACAGTTTGGTTAACGATAATAAGGCTCAGCAGGCTAAGCACACATAACGATTGACGAAATAAGTGTTTAGTTTGGTTTAGCATAATGGGTCCAAAAGTGGTTGGTAGCGGTGGCGCTAGGGTGGGAGGCACATCCTAACGCTTAAAATTCACGAAAGTTTAGCCAAGATTTAAAATTTCCCAATTTAAGGCTATGTTTAATATGGCTGCGTTGCATTAGCACAGTATTGTTATAATGCCATGATATCTGCCGTTGTGCAGTGAATGGCTAACCCGCATATTTCACGAAGGCGGACGGTACTGGAGAATATTTAGCTTATATCACTATGTTAAGTTTGAATAAAGACCGTAATCTATTACGACAGTTTGTCCTGTTCGATTTCAGAGCAAAGCTGGCGTCACATTTTGCTCGTTCCCCCTCGAACCATAGCTGCCGCTATGCTTTCTCGGATGATCGACCAAACTGCTTAGCCAGCTTTGCTCTGAATTCCGAACCCTTCGTGAAATATGCGGGCTAAAAAAGGGTGACAGAGATCAATAACCAAGAAGCGGAGCAGTTACAACTACGTGCTGATTTGCAGGAGCTTAAAGTAGAGCACCGAGATCTGGATGAAGCGATTGCTTCACTGGCAGAGAATCCGGCTGTCGATCAAGTACGTTTGCGCCGTCTCAAGAAACGCAAGCTGATTTTAAAGGACATGATCGCGAGCATGGAAAGCGAGCTGATTCCGGATCTCAACGCTTAATCTGAATACTGGCGGTCTGCTAGCTAACCGATAACGGTTTTATTTTACTGTATTGCCCCCACAATCCCCTCATGGATAACAACCAGCAACCACTTCCCGATACACGCAAAATAGGTCAGTGGATGATCTATGTCATGTGGGCTATCATTTTACTGGGTTTAACCTATTTCTTTAGCGGGCTACTGGATAAGCAACGTAATCCTAACCAGCAAGTGACGAGTCGTGTTAGCGTTGAGGGTAAGCCTGAAGTTGTTTTAGAGCGTAACCGTTATGGTCATTACGTTGCCAGTGGCAAAATAAATGGTCACGATGTGGTGTTCTTGCTCGATACGGGTGCCACCAATGTCAGTATTCCCGAGGCGGTTGCACAGCGTGTTGGCCTGCGTCGCGGCGCTGGTCACCGTGTGATAACGGCCAATGGCATAGTGCAAGTTTTTGCCACGCAACTAAATCGAGTCGAGTTGGGCGTTATTCAATTAAATGATGTTAGGGCGAGTATTAATCCGCATATGGATGGCGAAGAAATTTTGCTTGGCATGTCTTTTTTACGGCAGTTGGATTTTTCCCAAATTGGCAAGCAGCTAACTTTGAAACAACGTACTCCCTTCAATGGGGAGTAAAAAGAACTCTCGTGGTTCAGCGTTTAAAATTGGAAGTAATTTATGAGTGATAGTCATTCGTCATTGGTAACAGATCAGCCACTTATTGTGCGCGAGATCAATGGCACTAAATTTACCATTCTTGGTACCGCCCATGTGTCTCAAGCCAGTGCGGATGCTGTTGCAGCATTAATAGCCCAGGACGATTTCGATGCAGTAGCGATAGAGCTGTGTGCTGATCGTTTACGTTCGATTGACAATGCTGATGCCGATGCGCAGCTTGATTTGTTTCAAGTCATTCGTGCCGGCAAAGTGCCAATGGTGGCTGCCAGTTTAATGTTAGGTGCTTACCAGCAGCGGTTAGCCGATAAACTTGGCATTAAGCCTGGAGCTGAAATGCGCGTGGCGATAGAGCGTACCCGTGAGGAAAATATTCCCTTGCTGCTGATTGATCGTAATATTGGTACCACCTTACGTCGCGTTTATAAAGGTGTGCCCTGGTACAAGCGCATGATGCTGGTTTCCGGATTATTTGGCAGTTTGCTAAGTCGTGCTGATGTGTCCGAGGCAGACATCGAACAACTCAAACGTGGCGATATGTTAAACCAGGTGTTCAGTGAATTTTCAGGTGAAGCACCAGAAATTTATCAAGCGTTGGTTGATGAGCGCGATCAATACATGGCGGCCAAGCTGGGCCAATACGCAAAAGATCACCCAGGGCAGAAAGTGTTAGTGATAGTGGGTGCGGGTCATCTCAATGGGATGGCTAACTATATTGATACACCGCCTGATGATCTTGGTCAGTGTTTGCAAAATTTAAACACCATCACTAAAGGCCATAGCGTCTTCAAATGGCTGCCGTGGTTGATTGCAGCGTTAGTTATTACTGGTTTTGCCATTGGTTTTTCACGTAGCCCCGAATTGGGTTGGCAATTAGTGTTGGAATGGTTGCTGATTAATGGTGGTCTTGCTGCATTGGGCGGCATAATTGCGTTGGCGCATCCGCTGACGATTGTTACCGCATTTTTTGCCGCACCCCTAACCTCGCTTAATCCTATGCTTGGGGTAGGCATGGTGACCGGTTTGGTTGAGACCCTGTTACGTAAGCCTAGGGTCATGGATTTTAAGAGTTTGAGGGATGATGCCACCTCACTTAAAGGCTGGTATCACAACCGGGTATCACGCACCTTATTGGTTTTTTTGCTGACAACAGTAGGCTCTGCCATTGGAACTTATGTTGCGGGGTTCCGTATCGTACAGTTGTTAGGGAACCATTGATCAGCTTGTAAGGCTCGTAGGGCGTGATCTAAGCGCGTATGTGGGTGCGCAACGCAGGGGTTGCGCGTAGTTTAATGACTGTCCCAGACAGTCATTAGTCGACACTATAAATCTTATTGACAATCATTATCATTTACATTAGTATAGGCTCCAAGTGGACGTTTCATCTTCTCTTACGTTCAGGAGGTTCAGCTAATGTACGTTTGTCTCTGTCACGGTA
>CAYURS010000033.1:0-8523 GCA_964447165.1 uncultured Thiotrichales bacterium | reverse complement strand
TAGGCGCTGCCCAACTCGACCAATGATGTTTCTTATCTATGATGAATTCGTAGGATTTACCGACCAGCTCGGCTTCCATAGCGCGTTGGCGTTCCAGATCGTCCAGATATTTAAGAAACAACATCCACGAGGTTTGCTCGGTGTAATCAAGCTCGGTGGTGCAACCGGCCTCTTGCCGAAGAACGTCATCTATTCTTTTAAATACTTGCTCAAACATCTTTTTTCCATACTTGCTTCATTTGTTAACCAACCTGTTTTATCGTTTTATCGTTCCCACGCTCCAGCGTGGAAACGCATCCCTTGACGCTCCGCGTCAACTCCACCGGTCAACCTCTACTAACCCATCATCCAAAAAATAATTTTATCGTTCTCCGTTATAGTGTATCGGCCACGGCTCATAGTGTTGTGCGTCCCTATTCTTGACGCGGAGCGTCTATGGCTGCATTCCCACGCTGGAGCGTGGGAACGATAAAAAATAATAATTTTTTTGCTCATCTCGTCTTTAATATCTTGTTCTCATTGCCGCGCAAATGTGTGGCGACCAGAGTGCCAGTCAAATTGCCAACTTAACTCGTTGCCACTAGCAACAAAGGGCTGGCAAATACAAAACCCGGCAATAGCTGCCAATTCACCCTCTACATAGATTAGCGGTATGCGGCCGCGTAACCAATGAGGTATTGCCCACTCTTGAAACAAGGTCTTGAGTTCGCGTGAGTGTGTCTGCCCTGCTGGCTGGCAACGCTCACCACCTTGCCGAAAGCGGACTTCAATTTGCCTATTGTCCTGTATACGCAGCCCATCACCTTCCGTTTGATAGGCACGTAATTCGCCATCATCGAGTCTGAGCGTCTCATTTAACTGCCGCCTTAATTTCCAGTTAAAGACCTTTGCCTCGTCGGTCAACACTAAGGGTGCCATGGCGTAGACTTTGTCACGATAACAGCGTATCTCGACACCACGCCAAACGATAAACGGTGATCGATCTTGCGCACTCGTTTCAAGTTGGCTAATCATTTGTTCAAGACGCTGGTGATTGGGTACGCGTAGAGCCAGCTCGGTTAACCAATAGCGAATTAAATTCGCGCGGCGCTGGCGTGATAAATGATTTAACGCCACACGCGACAAGGTATTGTCGCTGTGTGCAACTGTGGCCATGTCGATGCTTGCAAGTTGTTGTAACAAACTAGCACTCTCGGCGCAGTATGCTGCGCTGCGTGATAAAGTATCACTCGCTGCCGGCCAATTTTCTTTCAGCAACGGCAAGATTTTTTGGCGTAAATAATTACGCTGAAAACGCAGTTGTTGATTGGATGGGTCTTCAACCCAGTCAAGCCCTTCTTCTGTGGCATAGATCACAAGGTTTTGCTTGCTAAAACCTAGCAAGGGTCGCAGGTGCCGACCTTTGGCAAAGGCTTTTATTTCTGGCATCGCTGCCAAACCCTTTGGCCCTGCACCACGTAAGGCTTGCAGTAGAAATGTTTCTGCCTGGTCGTCTTTATGTTGCGCAGTGAGTAACACATCACCCTCTTCGATATGACTCGCTAATAATGAATAGCGCGACTCACGTGCCTTCTCTTCTATGCTGTCACCCTTATCGATTGACAGTTCTGCCTGCATGGAAATAAAGGCTATACCATATTCATCGCAAACAGTACGACAATGATCAGCCCATTGCGCACTAAGGGAATGCGGCAACATTCCTGAGGAAGTACTCTTGGGGTGCGAAGACTCGGTTTGAAGGCCATGGTCGATGTAAATTGCCCTGATGTCCGCTGAAACTTCTAACGTCTGTAGCATTGGTGCAAGCTGCACCATGGCGTGAAGCAAAGCCGAAGAATCGACACCACCACTGAAAGCGACCCAGTAGCGTTGAGCATTGGGGTATTGTTGCAGCACCTGTAACAGCAACTGCGGCGAGAAATCAGGCACTGGAGTTTGTTAACATAATGCAGATCGGCACATTACCTTAGCTTTCTTTAAACGTACCGATATTCATTAAACGCTGACGACGCTGCGCTAACAAGGTGTCAGTATCCAGTGCATCCAATGCATCCAAGTTGGCTAGCAAAGCTAGCTTAATATCTGCAGCTGTCGCATCGACATTACGATGCACGCCGCCTAAGGGCTCTTGGATAATTTCGTCAATCAATTTGAGTTCTTTTAATCGTCGTGAAGTAATGCCTAAGGCTTCTGCCGCATCAGCTGCTTTTTCTGCACTCTTCCATAAAATCGATGCACAGCCTTCCGGTGAGATGACAGAGTAGATGCTATGTTCCAGCATTAACACGCGGTCACCAACACCTATGGCCAAGGCACCACCTGAACCGCCTTCGCCAATAACGGTACAAATTATTGGTGTTTTCAAACCCGACATCTCAAATAAATTACGTGCGATGGCTTCACTTTGGCCGCGCTCTTCAGCACCCACCCCTGGATAGGCGCCCGGGGTATCTATAAAGGTGAATATTGGCAAATTAAAGCGTTCTGCCATTTTCATTAAACGCAAGGCTTTACGATAACCTTCTGGTCTTGGCATGCCAAAATTACGGCGTATCTTTTCTTTGGTATCGCGGCCTTTTTGATGGCCGATAATCATCACTGGTCGACCATCAAGGCGCGCAGGGCCACCAACAATTGCTGGGTCATCAGCAAAGGCGCGATCACCACGCAGTTCTTGAAAGTCAGTAAAAATACTTTGCGCATAGTCGAGGGTATAGGCGCGTTGTGGATGCCGCGCTAACTGCGCCACCTGCCAAGCTGTTAATGAAGAAAATATCGACTCTGTCAGTTTTTGGCTTTTTTCTTCTAGTTTTGCAATTTCTTCGCCAATATCAATGCCATCTTCACTGCCTGCGACATGACGTAGCTCGTTGATTTTTTCTTCTAGCTCAGCAATAGGCCGTTCAAATTCCAAAAAATTCATATTCATATTTCGATTACAGTTTGCCTAGAAGCCTGTCCTAGTAATTTTAATTTGATCATTTTATATTTAAATCGTACAACATGCGTATTGTCCCACATTTTTATGCCCATTTTTATCCTTATCCTTGATAAGCGGCCATCAATAAATAACATGGACATTTTCTGGTGCTGTCAGTTTACCCAACTTTGTTAGTAACTCCTGGCTTGGCCGCACTTTCCACGCTTCTGGCAAAGGAATATTGACCTTGCCCTGCTCCGATTGATAATGAAGCAATATTGTACATTTTCCCTGTTTGTATGGCGTTAAGGCTGCAGCCAGTTTATTGGCAAAATTGCTATCATTGTTGTTTATATCCAAACGAATCGCCTTAGAAAATACCTCTCGTGCCTGTTCAATACCCCAAATACAATCGGCACTCATCTTATAGCCACCCGTGTAATCGTCAACAGTGATAATACCTTCAACAACAACGATGCTGTCTTTAACTAAAACTTCGCGGTATTGACGGAATACCTCGGCAAACACGGCAACCTCTAGGCGGCCGCTATTATCATCAAGCGTGATAAAAGCAATACGATCGCCACGACGACTATTCATCGTGCGTATAGCCGTAATCAAGCCTGCAATCACAATGCCCTGGTCACCAGAAATATTAAGCTCAGAAATAGTCGCCGTAGTAAAATGCTTAAGCTCTTTACGAAAACGTGTAATAGGGTGGCCACTCAAATACAAACCCAGCGCAATTTGCTCACTCTTAAGGCGTGTTTCTTCATCCCATTCTTCAATAGACTTATTGATAATGACATCTGTGACTACAGGTGTATTCACATCACCACCAAACAAATCACTCATGCCTGTCGCCGCATCACTGGCATATTTATCAGCGATTAGTAATGCATTGGGTAGATTCGCCAATAACAAAGCGCGATTCTTATGAAAGCAATCGAGCGCACCAGCGCGAATCATTGACTCATAAACACGTTTGTTCAGTTTGCTTGAGTCAACGCGACAAACAAGATCACCAAAGTCTTTATACTCGCCACCTTGTTCACGCTCGTCAACGATGCTTTGTATGGCACCCTCACCAACGCCTTTTAGTGCACCCAAACCATAGCAAATACTATTGCCACTTACTGCTCTAAACATATAGTGGCAACTATTCACGTCAGGCGGAAGTATTTCGATCTTCATCACCCTACACTCATCGACAAGCGTGACAACTTTATCGGTATTGTCCATATCAGATGACAACACAGCGGCCATAAACTCAGCGGGATAATGTGCTTTTAAATAGGCGGTCTGGTAAGCAATAAGTGCATAGGCAACAGAATGGGATTTGTTGAAACCATAACCAGCGAATTTTTCAATAAGATCAAATATGCGTGTAGCGAGCCTACGATCACAGCCATTTTTCTCTGCGCCATCAACAAAGAAAACACGCTGCTTGGCCATTTCTTTAGCATTTTTCTTGCCCATGGCACGACGCAATAAGTCTGCACCACCAAGGGTATAACCTGATAGCACCTGCGCTGCCTGCATCACCTGTTCCTGATAGAGAATGACACCATAGGTTGCCTTCAACACCGGTTCCAAGCAGGGGTGCATATAGTTCACTTCCTGTCGCCCATGTTTACGGTCAATAAAGTCATCAACCATCCCCGACTGCAAAGGCCCAGGGCGAAACAAAGCCACCAAGGCGACAACCTCATCAAAACAATCCGGCTGTAGACGTTTAATTAGGTCTTTCATGCCGCGCGATTCAAGTTGAAAAACGGCGGTCGTAGAGCAAGCTTTTAATAAATCGAAAGTTTTCTTATCATCGATAGGAAGAGAGTCTAGTGCAATACTTTCTTCACCATTGGCTGCGCGTTTTGCATTCACCGCAATCAGCGCACGATCAATAATGGTCAGGGTACGTAAACCCAAAAAGTCGAACTTAACTAAGCCAACCGCTTCAACATCATCCTTATCAAACTGCGTAACACTATTTTTGCCGCCTGGCTCACAATACATTGGTGCAAAATCAGTCAACGCCGACGGCCCAATGACCACACCACCCGCATGCTTGCCAGCGTTACGCACAATGCCTTCTAAAGACATCGCTAGATCCAGTAAAGCAGTAACTTCCTCTTCATTGTCATAGCGATCTTTGAGAATTTCTTCTTGTTTAAGCGCCTTCTCAAGCGTTATGCCTAATTCAAATGGAATGAGCTTGGCAATTTGATCAACAAACCCGTAGGGATGGCCTAATACACGTCCCACGTCACGTACGACGGCTTTGGCTGCCATACTGCCGTAGGTGATAATCTGTGAGACCTGATCTTGACCATAGCGCTCGGCGACATAGTCGATTACGCGATCACGACCCTCAATACAAAAATCGATATCGAAATCGGGCAGTGATACCCGCTCAGGATTTAGAAAGCGCTCAAATAGTAATTCAAAGTGAATCGGGTCAAGGTCAGTAATGCCCAATGCCCATGCCACCAGGGAGCCGGAACCGGAACCGCGACCCGGGCCAACAGGTATCGACTGAGACTTTGACCAACGTATAAAATCGGCGACAATAAGAAAATAGCCAGGGAAACCCATACCAATAATCACATCAAGCTCAAGCGCTAAGCGATCTTGATAAACTTGTGTCTCTGCAAGCTCTTGGTCTAACTCACGTGCACGCGCCAAACGTGCATCAAGACCTTTTTGTGCTTCTTGTGCTAAAAAACCATTAACATCCATACCTTTGGGTACAGGAAAATCCGGTAGAGCCGTCTTGCCCAACACTAATTCAAGGTTACAGCGTTTGGCTATTTCTATCGTATTGCTTATCGCTTCTGGAATATCACTGAATAACTCCGCCATTTCCTCTGGGCTACGCAAATATTGCTGCTCAGAATAATGTCGTTTGCGCCGTGTATCTGCCAGTGTGCGGCCTTGGTGAATGCAAACACGCGCTTCATGTGCATCAAAATCACTGCTCTTTAGAAAACGCACATCATTGCTTGCAACGACTGGCGTTGCTGTTTCAATCGCTAACGCAACGACGGCATGAATATAGTCTTCTTCCTGGTTGCGTCCAGTGCGTTGTAGTTCTATATAAAATCGCTTAGGAAATACTGAACACCAATGTGTTAACAATTTTTTAGCAAGATCACTTTTATCATCTAACAGCGCACGACCAATTTCCCCCTCACCCGCACCAGAAAGTGCAATTAGCCCTTCACTTGCTTCGGCGATCCATTCACGCTTAACGGTAGTAACACCTTGAATTTGCCCTTCAACATAACTACGTGAAATCAAGCGACTCAGGTTGAGGTAACCCGTGTTGTTTTGACAGAGCAACGTCATGCGGGTCAATTCGGCTTTAGCATCAGAGCCTTGCAGAAGCACATCAACGCCAATCAATGGCTTAATACCCGCAGCAATTGCCGCGCGATAAAATTTAACCAAGGCAAATAAGTTTGCTTGATCTGTCAGCGCAACGGCTGACATTTTGTGCTGGGCAACGGCCGTAGCCAAAGGTTTAACACGAGTAATACCATCGACTAGCGAGTACTCACTGTGAACGCGAAGATGAACAAAACTCATAGTAGTGGACTAGGGGCTCAAAAAGCGCGCAACTGGCGCGTAAGATTTACGGTGAATATCACTAATACCATGGCTTTCAAGTGCAGCACGATGTAGTGCTGTTGGATAACCTTTATGTGATGCAAAACCATATTCTGGGTACTGCTGGTGATACTCAACCATAATACGATCTCGCTCAACTTTAGCCAAAATCGATGCTGCCGCAATCGCTGCATCTTTCTGGTCGCCTTTGATTATACCGCTAACAGGCATATCCAGGTTCGGGCAATGTGGGCCGTCTACACGCACTTCATCCGGCACAATGGCCAAGCCTGAAACCGCCCTGCTCATCGCCAGTAAAGAGGCCTGCAGAATATTGATCTCATCGATTTCTGCCACGCTGGCCTCGCTCACGGCATAGGCCAGTGCATATTTTTGTATCTGTGGCACCAGGTGTTCGCGTTGCTTAGCACTCAGTTTCTTTGAATCATTGAGACCTACAATAGGGCAATTAGGATCAAGAATAACCGCCGCTGCCACCACTGGCCCAGCCAATGGCCCTCGGCCTGCTTCATCAACACCTGCGTAACAAGCCATATCCATTTTATATGTTCGGCTTTACCTTGTTAAGTTTATGGCACAAAGAAAAATGCTCGACAACTGCACGTGCAGCAGTGTGACTGGCATCACAACGCAATAACTGATGAATATGGGTGAATTCTTCTACTTGTGTTTGCCGCGCATGTTTGTCCTTAAATAACCTAATCACCTCAGGCGCCATCAAATCCGCTTGTAACTCAGATTGTATAAATTCCGCAACACGTGGGACTGCTGCCAGTAGGTTTGGTAACGCAAAATACTTAAGGCTAATCATCTTACGAACAATGAAGTAAGTCATGGCTGCAATGCGATAGCCTACCACCATCGGTTTTTTTAATAAGGTGGCTTCGAGCGTTGCTGTACCACTAGCAAGCAGTACCACATCAGCAGCAGCCATTGCTGTTCTGGCATCGCCAACCATTATTTTTACTGGTAATTTTGGTGCGTATTTAGCGAACAAGTTTTTTATGCCCTCGACCTGCTCAGATTTTATTAGCGGACAAACACACTGTAAGCCTGCAACCGATTCACCCACTAATTTAGCTGTAGCAATAAATTGCTCGGCCAGGAATTTCAACTCGCTATCACGACTGCCCGGCAAAACAGCAAGTAACGGCACCCCATCCTCCAGGCCTAACTTAAATCTTGCTGCCGACTGATCGTTTTGCAAGGGAATTTCATCAGCTAATGGGTGCCCGCTAAAACAGGCTGGCACACCATTCTCATCATAGATTTTTTTTTCAAACGGCAATAGAGTTAAAACAAAGTCCACTGCTCTCTTAACCTGCTTGATGCGACCCTTCCGCCAAGCCCAAACCGATGGGCTCACATAGTGGCAGGTTGGGATACCTTTGCGGTGCAAACGCTCTGCAAGCCCAAGATTAAAGTCGGGGGCATCGACACTAATAAATAGATCGGGTGGCGAATCTATCCAGCGCTTGATCAAGGTACTACGCATCGCTCTTAACTCACGATAGCGCCCCAGAACCTCAACAATACCCATGACTGCAAGCCGACTAGAATCATAAAGAATCTTGCAGCCAGCCTCTTGCATTAAAGGCCCGGCAACACCTTCAAACTCGATATCACCACACTGTTCGATCAGCGCTTTCATCAAGCGCGCAGCAAGCAGGTCGCCCGAGGCTTCACCAGCAACGATAGCAATTCGTACCGACATTATTAGGCGTTAACGAATGATGCCACGCTGGCTCTTAGCAATAAAATCTAACATAAGCACAAGTGCTGGATTGTCTTGAACCAGCTCAGCGATTTTCTCACTTGCTTCATTGAGCATCAAATTAGAGCGATAAAGAAGTTTATAGGCTTTTTTGATTACCGCAATAGATTCCGTACTGAAATTATGGCGCCGTAAACCTTCAGAGTTAATACCGAAGGGTTTCGCCATTTGACCTGCCACCGTGATATAAGGTGGCACG
>CAYURS010000032.1:0-8737 GCA_964447165.1 uncultured Thiotrichales bacterium | reverse complement strand
GATAGCTCGCATCGTATGAACACACCGGGCACAACAAAAGGTAATTGGCAGTGGGGTTTTGAGTGGTCCATGTTGACGCAGACTCTATGCGCCAAATTACTGCATGCAACACGCCATAGTGGCCGCCTCTTAGTAGCAAAATAAGAGGCGGCGAGCACTGCATCAAGTTAATATTGATGTAGTACTAATAACAATAAATAGTTACACCCAACGCATATAGCCAATCTCGAATCGGTGAGCAAATAATGGATGATACGGGTATATGCGTAGTTTATAAAACTGTAAGCCTGGTAAGTCAGGCGTTAATTCGATAGAGAATACGGTTTCTTCTTCTGTTACATCAGCAATTTCAGTATTGGCTTGATCTGATGATTTTGTGCTCAGTGTGTTCTTGGGGATCAATGTATGATGGGCTTGGGCCTGAAATATTTTTTGCTCATTTTCAGTGCCAATCACACACTCGACGATAACATCACTGGTTTTCAAGCCATTAAGGTTGGCTGCGATCTGAATCTTTAACGTATCTCCTGCGTTAATGCGCGTCGTTGGGGTGTCAAGGCGGCGAATGCTTACTTTATTCCAGTGAGTGCTAACCATTTTTTTCCACTTAGCAAGCTGCTTGGCCGGTTTATAGCTATCATTCAGCAATTTATTTGAATGCCTTATGGCGGGGCCATAAAACTGGGTAGCATAATCTAACACCATACGCTGTGCATTGAATCGAGGTAGCGTTGTTTTCATTGATTCTTTAGATTTTTTGATCCAGGCATTGGAGTAACCATGGCCGCCACGGCGATAGTAGAGAGGCACGATTTCGTGTTCAATTAAGTCTAATAGTTCGTTAGCTTCCATGGTGTCGCGGTATTCGCGATCGAATTCAGCGCCATGAGGCGTAATAGACCAACCATTTGTGCCATTGTAGCCTTCGCCCCACCAGCCATCGGGAACACTACAGTTGATAACGCCATTGAGACCGGCTTTTTCGCCTGAGGTGCCGCTGGCTTCCATTGGATATTCTGGTGTGTTAAGCCAGACATCCACGCCAGTGACCAGACGTCGACCCAGTGATAAATCATAATTTTCTATTATCAATAATTTGCCTTGGAAACGTGGCTCTTTTGCCATTTGATGTATCTGGCGTATCAGTGCTTGACCAGGCAAGTCATTAGGATGAGCTTTGCCAGCAAATAAGAATAGAACAGGGCGCTCGGAATCGTTGACGATACGTGCCAACCGATCCGGATCTTTTAAGAGCAGGTTTGCGCGTTTATACGTGGCAAAGCGACGGGCAAAGCCAAAAGTGAGAATATCACCATGCTTGTCTTCCAGTATTGATATGACGCGCTGAATAGTTGATTCGCTTTCTCCATTGCGTCTGCTCTGTTTTTCATAGCGTTTTTTGACTGTTTCAAATAACCCAGCTTTCAGTAAGCGTCGCACATTCCAGTAGCTGTGATCGGGTATTTCATCAATAACATTCCAGAACTCAGGGTTAGTGACTTGATTGCGCCAATCGCCACCAAAACGCATGTCAAACAGGTTGACCCATTCGCTTGCGAGAAAGGTATAGATGTGGACACCATTAGTGACATAACTAATAGGGTTTTCAGTAGGCGGAATCTGTGGCCAGATATAGCCTTGCATCTCTGATGCAACGCCACCATGAATGCGACTGACACCGTTGTGAAAACGCGAACCACGTAGTGCTAGAGCAGTTTGGTTGAAGCCGCCTTGGCTGCTTGGGCTAGAGCCTAAATTTATAAACTCTGCGTTGTCGACTTTCAGCGATTGAATATATTGGCCAAGATGAGAGTTGACTAAGTCTTCACTAAAAATATCATGGCCAGCAGGGACGGGGGTATGGGTCGTAAAAATGGTGGCGGCAGCGACGAGTTCGAGTGCTGTATTGAAGTTGCAACCCTGTTCAACATATTCTCGGCAGCGTTCAATAATTTGAAATGCGGCGTGTCCTTCATTGATGTGCCATACCGTTGGCGCTAGACCAAGCGCACGTATGGCTTTGACACCGCCAATACCTAAAATAATTTCTTGCTGAATACGTGTACTGATATCACCACCATAAAGTCGACAGGTGATCTGGCGATCATCAATGCTATTTTGCGACAGATCGGTATCGAGCAGGTAGAGATTAATTAAGCCGGCACGTACTTGCCAAACCTTTACTTCGACATCACGGCCAGCAATGTCAACGGTAATGCTCAGTTCTTCACTACTGTTTGGTATAAGAGCAGGCGTTACTGGCAGATCTTCAAAATTTGTCCGCACATTGTGCGCGATCTGATTACCCTGGTTGTCGATAGTTTGGCTGAAGTAGCCTTGACGATAGAGCAAGCCGACAGCGACAAAGGGCATACCCAGGTCACTTGCTGCTTTACAATGGTCGCCAGCAAGAATACCAAGGCCGCCAGAGTAGATGGGTAGGCTCTCATGAAAGCCAAATTCTGCACAAAAATAGGCGACCAAGTCTTTATTGGGTGCAATATTGGCTTGAATATCTGGTTCGTTACGTGGTGTATTAAAATACGAATCAAATACGGATAAGACACGATGGTAGTCTTCCATAAAGACACGATCCCGGCTCGCTTCATCTAATCGTTGTTGCGCAACTCGGCGTAAAAAGGTTTTAGGATTATGGCCACATTGCTGCCAAAGATCATTGTCGAGCCTAAAAAACAGGCGCCTTGCCCCACGATCCCAGCTATAGAGCAGGTCGTTTGCCAGCTCTTCCAGCCGCGCGATATTCTGAGGGATGATAGGTTGAACTTCTAAAGAAAAGCGTGTCAATTCGGCCATGCTTGTTATCTCTTTACGTTGTTATTATTAAAAGCGGGTAATATATGCTCGCCATTGGTACATGTTTCAATCAGCTATGCCGTTCTTAGAGTAAAACCGATATGAATGCTCCGACAAGGTATTATTGATGGCTATTTGAAAATGTTGTAAGAAAGTGCTCGCCAGCCAAGCCAAGCTAGTGGTGCCGGGAGCGAGAATCGAACTCGCACTCTGTTACCAGAACCGGATTTTGAATCCGGCGCGTCTACCAATTCCGCCACCCCGGCAGCGGGGCTAGCAGTATAAAAGGGTCGTTGCTGAGTCGCAAGCGTATTTGTATTGAATATATTGAGAGAGAAGCTAAGATTTAAATATGTTGCGCGCCGAATTTACATTTGATTTACCGCCTGAGCTAATTGCCCAATATCCACCGAAACAACGTGCCAGTAGCCGTCTGCTTTGTTTAGAGGGTAGCCGTGGTGCATTAGAGGACAAACAGTTTACAGATTTACTTTCTTTGCTCAAGCCGGGCGATTTACTGGTGATGAACGACACTCGCGTTATTCAGGCACGGCTTTACGGACGTAAACACTCAGGCGGCAAGCTTGAGGTATTGGTTGAGCGCGTGCTTAGCGCGCAGCGAGCACTAGCCAAGGTGCGCAATTCAAAATCATTGCCAGCGGGCGCTAAATTTTTGATCGCTGCTAATACGGAAGTAGAGGTTGAGGAAAATAACGGAGGTTTTCTTGTTTTACGGTTATGTACGGGTGATTGGTGCAGCTTGATGCGCCAACATGGACATGTGCCTTTGCCCCCGTACATCACTCGTGCTGATGAATGCCTAGATGACTCACGTTACCAAACTGTTTATGCGCGACATGATGGTGCTGTAGCAGCGCCAACGGCAGGCCTACATTTCGATGGCGCGATACTTGATCAAATTAAAGCGATGGGTGTGACGCTTGCCTGGGTTACGTTGCATGTTGGTGCCGGGACGTTTGAGTCAGTGCGTGTTGATGATATTAACGACCATCAAATGCATTCGGAGATCTTTACGGTGAGTGCTGAAGTATGCCAGCAGATTACAGCTGCTCGCCAGGCAGGCGGGCGTGTTGTCGCAGTGGGTACCACCTCGGTTAGAGCGTTAGAAAGCGCGACGGATGAGCATGGTGTGACGCAACCCTTGCAGGGTGATACCAATATATTTATCACGCCGGGATACCGTTTTCGTTGTGTCGATGCGATGATTACCAACTTTCATTTGCCTGAATCAACTCTCTTAATGTTAGTCAGCGCTTTTGCTGGTTATGAGCCAGTTATGGCAGCCTATCGTCATGCCGTTGCAACACAATATCGATTTTTTAGCTATGGTGATGCCATGTTTCTTACCCGCAACGACCAGCAAACACATGGCAATAGGAATAAAGCGTGAAATTTGAACTGCTGGCCGAAGATGGCCTGGCTCGTCGCGGACGTATCAGCTTAAATCGAGGCGTTATTGACACCCCAGTATTTATGCCTGTTGGCACTGCCGCGACAGTCAAAGGCGTCACGCCAAAAATTATCGATGAGACCGGCGCACAGATTATTCTCAATAATACCTTTCACTTAATGTTGCGGCCAGGGATGGAAGCAATCAGTGCACATAAAGGCGTGCATAATTTTATGCATTGGCAAAAGCCTATTCTGACTGACTCAGGCGGTTACCAGGTATTTAGCCTTGGCAAAATGCGCAAATTGACTGAAAAAGGCGTGGAGTTTCGCTCGCCTTTTGACGGTGCCAAAGTGTGGCTTGATCCCGAAACATCGATGTCTATCCAGCGTACCCTAGGCGCTGACATTGTCATGAGTTTTGACGAGTGCACACCTTATCCTGCTAGTTATGAAGAGGCGCAGCAGTCAATGGAACTTTCTATGCGCTGGGCGCAGCGATCAAAAGACGCACATAGCGATAACCCCGCAGCGTTGTTTGGCATTATCCAAGGTGGTATATACCCTGATTTACGTCAGCAATCACTGCAACATCTTAGTGATATTGGCTTTGATGGTTATGCTATTGGCGGCCTATCGGTGGGTGAGCCACAAGCGGAAATGTTACATATTCTCGACGGCCTGGCACCGAGCATGCCGCGCCAATCACCACGCTACTTAATGGGAGTAGGCACACCACAAGATATTGTTGAGGCCGTGCGTCGAGGTATCGACATGTTTGATTGCGTCATGCCAACGCGCAATGCCAGAAATGCACATTTATTTACCAGCCATGGCGTGGTGCGTATTCGTAATAGCGCCCACAAACTTGATACCCGGCCGCTCGATGACAATTGCGACTGCTACACTTGCCAGCATTTCAGCCGTAGCTATTTGCGTCATCTTGCCCACAGCGGCGAGATGCTCGGCGCAACGCTCAATACCATCCACAATCTGCGTTACTATCAAAATTTAACAAGTGAATTACGCCAAGCTATTGCAGAAGGGCACTTGCAGTCTTACATTGACAGCTTCTATGCGCGGTATGAGCAATCTGACGGCTAGCCTGACCGGAGTTATTTAATCGTAATAAGTCCGACAGGCTTAGATGACTTGGCTTATAATGGGTGACTTTAGCTACCAATCGTGGTGGTTAAACAAGAATTGATATTAAAATTTAAGGGAACACCTATGAGTTTGTTTATTTCAGATGCGATGGCAGAAACCGCCCCGGCCGCTGCCGGGTCACTAGGCTTTGCTCAATTTCTTCCGCTAATTATTATCTTTGTGATCTTTTATTTTTTATTGATTCGACCACAGATGAAGCGTGCCAAGGAGCATAAAGCATTGGTTTCGGGCATCGCTAAAGGCGATGAATTGGTCACCAATGGCGGCATTCTTGGCAAAGTCGTTGCCATAGAAGAAGGTTTTTTCAGCCTGGAAGTTGCCAATGGCACAATCATTAAAATGCAGGCAAACTCCGTCAGCCAAGTGATGCCTAAAGGCACCTATAAGGCTGCTTAGCCCTCTAAAGTCTGCTCCTACTTAATAAAAATAAACGACACCTATGAATCATTACCCTGGATGGAAGTATTTGTTGGTTGGCGCCGTGTTGGTGTTCGCCGTATTGTTTGCACTACCTAATATTTACGGTGATGATCCTGCCGTGCAGGTTTCTGCCACCAGTGCAGAGAATGAAGCAGGTCTTGGTGAACGGCTTAACAGCGTGCTTGCTGGTAGTGGGTTATTGTATAAGAGCGTTGAGTTGACGGATTTTGGTTGGCTAGTACGTTTTGACGACACTGAGGTTCAGCTTAAGGCCAAAGACCTGATTGATGAGCGTCTTGGCGAGGGTTATGTTACCGCATTGAATTTGGCGCCAGCAACGCCGGACTGGTTACGCAGCTTGGGCGGCCAGCCGATGTATTTAGGGCTGGATTTGCGTGGCGGTGTGCATTTCTTGCTACAAGTTGACATGGACACTGCTGAGAAGCAGGTGCAAAACGCCAACATCAAAGGCTTGCGCAGTTATTTGCGTGGCGAGAAGATTCGTTATACCGCTATCATTGAAGGCCCTAATAACACTATCTTGATCAAGTTTCGCTCTCAAGAGGATCGCACGACAGCGCGCAAGTTGATCTCTAACGAAGCTGATTATCGCGATCTTAACTTGCAGGAAATTGAGGGGGGTAAATCACCAACCTTAGAAGTTACCATTAAAGAAGCTGCATTAAAAGAAAAGCGCGATTTTGCCTTAAAACAGAATATTACCACCTTACGTAATCGTGTTAATGAGCTTGGTGTCGCTGAACCGATTATTCAGCAGCAGGGTGCAGACCGTATTGTTGTGCAGTTACCGGGTGTGCAAGATACCACTCGTGCTAAAGAAATTTTGGGTGCAACAGCGACATTGGATTTTCGTCTTGTTGATAGTAATAATGATGTCCAGGCTGCTTTAGGTGGTAAAGTCCCGTTAGGCTCACGCATTTATCGCGAGCGTGATGGTCAGCCCATTTTATTGTTAAAAGATGAAATTATTACCGGTGATGCCATTATTGATGCGGCGTCAGGCATTGATCAGCAAACCGGTAGTGCATCAGTATTCATCACATTAGATAGCGTCGGCGCTAGTCGAATGAGTGATGTTACACGCGATAATATTGGCAAGCCCATGGCCGTTGTTTTCAAGGAGTCAATATCTAATATTAAAGACGTTGATGGTGAAAAAGTAATTACACGGCGCACTTCAGAACAAGTGATTAATGTTGCTACTATTCGCGATCAGCTCAGCAAACGTTTTCAAATTACCGGTTTAGACAGTACTGAAGAAGCACGTGATTTAGCGTTGTTGCTTAGAGCTGGTGCTTTGAAAGTGCCTATCGATATTATCGAAGAGCGTACTATTGGCCCAAGCATGGGTAAAGAGAATATTCAAAAAGGAACTTATTCCGTTATCATTGGTTTCATCTTAGTGCTGATCTTCATGGTGGTGTGGTACAAGCAGTTTGGCATGATCGCCAATATTGCCTTAACGTTGAATCTGGTGGTGATTTTTGCAGTGCTTTCTCTACTGCAAGCGACACTGACCTTGCCGGGCATAGCCGGTATTGTTTTAACCGTTGGTATGGCGGTTGATGCCAATGTGTTGATTTTTGAGCGTATTCGAGAAGAGATCAACAACGGTAATTCACCGCAGGCAAGTATTCATTCGGGTTATGAGAAAGCACTGTCGACTATCGCCGATGCCAATATCACCACGCTGATTGCTGCCCTAGTGCTGTATACCTTTGGTACCGGCCCGATTAAGGGCTTTGCAATAACCTTGTCTATCGGTATTTTAACCTCGATGTTTACGGCGATTATGGGCACTCGTGCCATCGTTAACTTCTTTTATGGCGGTAAACGCATCAACAAGTTGTCGATATAATGCAATTATTTAAAGAGACACCTAGTTTTGATTTTATGTCGCGCCGTTATGTCGCCATTACACTATCTGCTATTGTTTTATTAATCGCTGTGGGTTCGTTGGCTACACGTGGTTTGAACCTTGGTATAGATTTTACCGGCGGGACGATTATCGAAGTGGGTTACCCCGACAGTGCTGATTTAGCCAGTGTCCGTGCTGAACTGGGTGAGAACGGTTATGACGATGCCATTGTTCAACATTTTGGTACAACGCGTGAAGTGTTGATTCGTGTGGCACCGCGTGAAGCGGTTAGTAATGCAGATTTAAGCAATAAAGTCATTGCGGTGCTGAAAGAATCGAATGATGTTGAAGTGCGTCGTGTTGAATTTGTCGGGCCACAGGTCGGCGATGAATTGACTAATGACGGTGGCCTAGCCTTGCTTTATGCCCTGGGTGGGATTTTGATTTATGTTTATTTTCGTTTTGAATTTCGTTTTGCATTGGGTTCTGTTGCTGCCTTGATTCATGACGTTATCATTGTCATGGGCGTGATCTCAATACTGGGTATGGAATTTAACCTGACTGTATTGGCAGCGATTTTGGCAGTGATTGGTTATTCGTTGAACGATACCATTGTGGTGTTTGACCGTATTCGTGAAAATTTTCGTAAGATGCGTAAAGGCAGTCCGGTTGAGGTGGTGAATGCCTCGTTAAATCAGACATTTTCACGTACCTTGATTACGTCTATCACAACCTTGCTGGTTTTGTTCGCTTTGTTTTTCTTGGGTGGTGAGGTGATTAGCGGTTTTGCACTGGCCTTGATTATTGGTGTCTTTGTCGGTACCTATTCATCGATCTATGTGGCGAGCAATATCACCCTTATGTTGGGTGTTAGCAAAGAAGATCTTATGCCACCTGAAAAAGAAGGCGAAGAAATTGATGATCGCCCATAAACGTTAACAGGTATCATTGGTGCCTGTTTCAATAGACTGAAAACAGCAGGTATGTAGCCTCTATGTTTACACTGCTTATTGTATTTTTTACTGTATCCATTGTTTTTTCATTTTT
>CAYURS010000031.1:0-8960 GCA_964447165.1 uncultured Thiotrichales bacterium | reverse complement strand
GCGTAAAAAGCAAATTCAATGACGACTTCAACTTCACGGCCAAGATCAATCAGCCAAATACTCAGCACTCGCCAAGGCGGCTTATCCGACTTGATCGCTGGCGCCAGCGCTCGCATGGAACTGACTCAGCAGATAGGCAAGTATCTACCGCTGGCAATGCATGATCATTGCTGGGTGACAGCAATTAACGACTCGGAATTGACAATTGTCACTGACTCACCAGCCTGGGCATCCAAGCTACGTTATTTAAGCCGTGACCTCATCCGCAAACTCAAGCAAGAGACGACACTACCTAATATTAGCTACATCAAAGTAAAGGTATCGCCCAGCACGGTAGATGCTACTAAAGATGCCGACACCGACAATGTAAAACAACAGCAGCGCTAGCGGCGCAAGAATTAGGGAGCCTTTGCTTTATTCTAGACAAAGCAGATTGTGGCTGAAATATTCAGATTCAAGGCGTGAATTGCACGTAATAGCGGGCTATTTCGAAGATTCACAACGCAGAAGCTGGATATTTCAGGCATAAGAGCCAAGTTCATGAATAGATCAGAGGTTCCCTAGCTAACAGAGATAGGCTGAGTAAACGATATTGGTGCAGGCTCAGATTCATCAAACGTAACAACTTCCCAAGCTTCTTCGTTGCTGAGCAATTCACGCAACAAACGATTATTCAGTGCGTGGCCAGACTTATGACCACTAAATGCACCAATCAGACTGTGTCCCAACAGATACAAATCACCAATCGCATCAAGCACTTTATGCTTAACAAATTCGTCGTCATAGCGCAGGCCATCTTCATTAAGAATGCGGTAGTCATCAACCACAATTGCATTCTCCATGCTTCCGCCCAGGGCTAAATTACGTGCTTGTAATTGTTCAAGATCACGCATAAAACCAAATGTACGTGCACGACTGACCTCTTTAACAAAGGAAGTAGTCGAGAAATCCAGCGTGGCTGTTTGTGCGCGTTCGCGAAACGCCGGATGATCAAAGTCGATACTAAACGTTACTTTGAAACCATCGAAAGGCTCAAACCTCACCCACTTGTCACCATCAACGACTTCGACAACCTGTTTAATACGAATAAAACGCTTAGCAGCATTTTGCTCTTCGATGCCAGCTGATTGCAGTAAAAATACAAACGGGCCAGCACTGCCATCCATAATTGGCACTTCAGCAGCACTAATATCAACATAGGCGTTATCAATGCCGAGCCCTGCCATAGCAGAGAGCAAATGCTCAACCGTCGATATGCGGATATCGTTATGTACCAGCGTGGTCGACATGCTGGTATCACCTACGTTATGAGGATGTGCTGGAATCTCAGGATTATCATCAAGATCAATACGACGAAAAATAATGCCCGTGTCCACTGCTGCGGGGCGCAACGTTAGCAATATCTTTTTACCGGTATGCAATCCCACGCCCGTCGCGCGAATCACATTTTTTAAAGTTCGTTGTCTAATCATAATGTCTCAGTCGAGTCTCACTCGCCCCTTAGCTTGATTTGTACGGCCTTAATTTATCTAATTTATACTGGCCTTGTACACTACAACAGTATCAATTGTCAAAAATGATGCCAATATCACACTTTCGACAAACTGTAGGCGTAGTTTACTTTTTCTAGCTGTACCCTCCCTTAATCGGCTTGGCGACGCAAAAATGCAGGCACATCAAGATATTCCAGATTGCTGCTAGATGAATCTTGACCCGCATAATGCCCCCCTGTAGCAACCGTATTACCGCGCATTATGGTAGGGCGATCCAGATTCTCATAGTCGACTTCACCACCATTCGCTTCCTTATACACCAACCTGACGGGTGTTCCCTCAACAGGCTTGCGTAGCTCCTGGCCTAAACCTGTAGCAACAACGGTGACACGAATTTCATCACCAATCTCTGCATCCAACACCGTGCCCACCACAACCGTGGCGTCATCCGATGCAAAAGCTTTAATGGTATCGCCTACTTCAGCGAACTCACCAACAGAAAGATCCAGGCCTGCGGTGACATTGACCAAAATACCGCGCGCGCCAGCAATATTAATATCTTCCAGTAATGGGCTAGCCACTGCACGTTCGGCAGCTTCTCTAGCACGATCTTCACCACTCGCAGTACCTGTACCCATCATGGCCATACCCATTTCAGACATCACCGTACGCACATCAGCAAAGTCGACATTAATCAAACCAGGACGAGTGATTAACTGGGCAATACCCTGTACCGCGCCAAGCAATACATCATTAGCACCTTTAAAGGCATCAAGTAGTGATGTGTTGCGATCAAACACAGAGAGCAATTTCTCGTTAGGAATAGTGATAAGGGAATCGACGTACTGACCTAATGCTTCTATCCCAGCATCAGCAATTGCAGCGCGCTTATTGCCCTCAAATGAGAACGGTTTAGTCACTACAGCGACCGTTAATATACCCATTTCCTTAGCCACCTGCGCAATCACTGGCGCACCACCGGTACCGGTACCACCACCCATACCCGCGGTGATAAATACCATGTCAGCACCTTCGATAATTTCAGCAATACGATCGCGATCTTCCAACGCTGCCTGGCGACCCACCTCAGGGTTAGAACCTGCGCCTAAACCTTTTGTCAGGCTATCGCCCACTTGTAGAATAGTTCGCGCTTGAGAATTTTTTAATGCCTGTGCATCAGTATTGATACAAACAAAATCAACTCCATCGATATCGGCAGTCACCATATGCTCGACCGCGTTACCACCACCGCCGCCAACACCAATGACTTTAATTACCGCATTTTGGTTATGTGCATCTAATAATTCAAACATTGCCTCTCTCCTCATTATTTAAACCCATTGCAAACTTTAAAACAGAGTTAGTAATTACCCTGAAACCAACTTTTAACTCGACCCCAGAGTGCTCGCGACTTACTTCTATGTGCATCCACCCTGCTCTCGCTCCTTTCGTTACTACCAAACAGGAGCAAACCCACTCCTGTCGCATAAATTGGATTACGTACGACATCTACCAAACCACCCTCATACTGCGGCGAGCCAAGACGCACTGGCATGTGAAAAATCTCTTCTGCTAACTCAATCAAGCCTTCCATCTTCGATGACCCACCCGTCATCACAATCCCGGCAGCCACCAAGTCTTCATACCCGCTGCGCCTCAGTTCTGCTTGCACCAAGGTAAGCAATTCTTCATAACGTGGCTCAACCACTTCAACTAAAGTTTGGCGCGACAAGCGTCGAGGCGGCCTATCACCAACACTGGACACTTCGATAGTTTGGTCTTGGCCTGCTAATTGTGTTAGCGCACAGGCATATTTAATTTTGATGTCTTCTGCATTAGGCGTTGGTGTACGCAATGCGATGGCAATATCATTGGTGACTTGATCGCCAGCAATAGGAATGACCGCTGTATGTTGAATCGCACCATCGGCAAAGACAGCAATATCAGTGGTGCCACCACCAATATCGACCAAACACACGCCCAGCTCACGCTCATCATCTGTCAGTACGGCATAGCTTGATGCTAGCTGCTCAAGAATCACTTCATCGACCTCAAGACCGCAACGACGAATACATTTAATGATGTTTTGTGCGGCACTGACTGCGCCCGTCACCAGATGTACCTTTGCCTCAAGACGAACACCTGACATACCAATAGGCTCGCGAATGCCTTCTTGATTATCAATGATATATTCCTGTGGCAACACATGTAATATTTTTTGGTCGGCAGGCACTGCAACGGCACGCGCGGCATCAATCACGCGCTCAACATCGCCTGTCACCACCTCTTTATCTTTAATGGCGACAATGCCATGTGAATTCAGGCTTCTAATATGGCTGCCTGCAATGCCTACATAAACAGAGTGTATTTGACAACCCGCCATCAACTCAGCTTCTTCTACCGCACGCTGAATCGACTGTACGGTAGATTCGATGTTAACCACCACGCCTTTTTTTAGCCCGCGCGACGGGTGCGAGCCAACACCGATAATTTCCATCTCATCGCTCTCGTTGATTTCGCAGACAATCGCGACAACTTTAGAGGTGCCGATATCAAGTCCAACTATCAGATCTTTTTCTATGCGTTTTGACATGACTAAAAAACCAACTCCCCTGTGTTCCCCACTGCTTGGCTACCAATCGATGCTTGCTGACAAGCATCTGGTCTATGACATTCTTCAGTATCAGACCGTCGCTGCCATTGCACAGCTATACCGGTGTCATAACGCATATCTATTGTCGCTAGACTGGCATTAGCCTGACTGCTCGCCAGTTCACGATACAAACCAGCTAACCGATGCATGCGTTGACTGACATTTTCACGGCCAAGCATCACAATCTGGCCATCATGAAATTGCAATTGCCATGACCCACGCGCGGTATAGGCAAGCCGGGTCAATTGCACATCAATATCTCGCAATAAAGCACGGGTGGTTTTGTACTGATCAGCAACTTGCTTTTCACTACCCTTCGGCCCTAGCAACAATGGCAGACTTATATCAATGGTATCTATGGCTGGATAAAATGACTTGCCACTACGGTTCAATAATCCATCATCACCCCAACGCGCCAAAACGCTTTGTTCTTTAACATGGACAAACACCGTATCAGGCCATATTTTACGTACCATCACAGCCTCAACCCATGGCATTTCAACCAAGGTATGCTTAATATTTTCAACATCTAACTGAAAAAAACCACTACCAATAAAAGGCATGACAGCGGCTTGCACATCTTCGGGAGAAACATATTTAAAGCCTCCCTCTACATTGACTTTAGTGATAGGGAAATTGTCTGTATCGCCTAACCACCGTGCTGTCGCCACAACCAGAGTAACGACTAATGCCGTACCAGCAACGGTCATCAGCACCGAGCCATAGCGTTTGGCTTTCGCCACGGCACTGACCTTTTTGTGATTTTTCTTGCGTCGTTTAAAAGCCACTTGCCAGCTCCGATCCAACACACATCGCACCAACCGACGTATCAATATATTCATCGCCAAAGCTGGTATCGAGTATGCGCATTACTAACTCATTAAACTCAACACCAGCGGCTTTAGCGGCTTTAGGCACAAGACTATGATCCGTCATACCTGGCACGGTGTTCACTTCAATCACATAAGGCTGGTTTGATTGATCACACATAATGTCTACGCGCGCCCATCCACTAGCAGCCACTGAATGGAATGCCTGCAAAGCAAGACTTTTTAATTCTTGCTCTTGCTCAGGACTCAGTCCACACGGGCAGCGATAACGTGTGTCATCACGCTGGTATTTCGCCGCGTAATCATAGAATTGATTACTGGTCTCAATCTGGATTACCGGTAGGACGCTGTCTTCTAATATAGCAACGGTATACTCCGCGCCCTGCACCCACTGTTCTATTAATATTTCATTATCAAAACCGGCAGCCATATCAAGTGCCGCAGCTAACGTATCAGCATCATCGACCTTGCTCATACCAAGGCTAGAGCCTTCATTCGCCGGCTTAACGATGACTGGAAATATCAATGATGACGCCAATAAATTGGTGTCGGTTTCATCCTCAGCACTGAGTGCAATAAATCGTGGTGTAGCAATACCTTTTGCTAGCCATAACTGCTTACTTCTTACCTTGTCCATCGCAATAGCGGAACCAAGCACCCGGCTGCCGGTATAAGCAACACCTATCGTCTCCAGATAACCTTGGATCGTGCCATCTTCACCACCACGACCATGCAACATAATAAAAACACGATTAAATTGATTGAGTACAGCCAAAGAATCATACTTTGGGTCAATCGCTTCGACATCAATACCATTAGCATTCAACGCATCTAGCACCGCCCTGCCACCATTCAATGACACTTCGCGCTCAGCGCCATTACCACCAAACAGTACGGCGGTTTTACCGTACTCTGCGGCATCGCGCATCATCCGTTCACCGGCACGTAAAGTGGCAAACAGTTCATCCGCCATGCTCACTCCCTTTTTCACCAACAACCCTAACCTCCGGCTGCAAGCGAACACCATGATCACTGAATACTTTGTCAGCGACATTAGTAATGAGTTGTTCGATATCTGCAGCACAGGCATTACTATCGTTGACAATGAAATTAGCATGCTGCTCTGACACGCTAGCACCACCAATGCGATAACCTTTTAATCCACTGGCTTCAATTAGGCGTGCGGCATGATCATTTACTGGATTACGAAACACCGAACCGCAGCTTGGTAACGACAGGGGTTGTGAGTCTGCCCGTTGCCGTAATAGCTGTTTTATTTTTTGACTACTGACCTTAGAATCACCTGTGGCAAAGGCAAATTGTGCAACAACAAACCACTCTTCACGATCACTGACAACACTGCGATAATCAATTTCAAAATCAGCAGGCGTGCGGTGATGACGTTGGCCATAACGATCTATAGTTTCAACCGATACCACCTTAGGCCAGGTTTCTCCACCATAAGCACCCGCATTCATTGCCAGAGCACCACCAACCGTACCAGGAATACCAGCAAAAAACTCAGCACCAATCAAGCCATGCTTGGCACAAAAACGCGCTAATTTTGCACAACTGACACCCGCCTCAACGGCTACCACGTCATTAGCCAACAATTGCATTTTGTCCAATACACCAAAGAGGGCAATGGTAGTGCCACGCAAACCACCATCCCTAACTAATAAATTACTGCCTAAACCTATCCAATATAATGGTTCGCTTGTCTCTATTTGGCGCAGAAAACTCGCTAAATCATCAATATCCGCAGGCTGATAAAAACGGTCTGCCACACCACCAACACGCCAAGAAGTATGCCGCTGCATCGGTTCATCCAACCTAAGATGGCCACGCAATGGAACATGATCTAATATAGCCATCATGCTGAACATTCCTTTAACCGATGGGGAAGCTCTGACACCATGTGACCTATGTCCCCAGCACCAAGCGTTAAAACAAGGTCATCGTCTACCAATATATTGTTAAGCGTCGCCACCAATTCATCCATGTTTTTAACCAGCATTGGATCAACACCGCCGCGCGCGCGAATACTACGACAAAGATCTATGCTATTTGCACCGCTAATCGGCGTCTCACCAGCAGCATAAACTTCAAGCAACAACAGCACCTCAGCATCAGCAAGCACACGAACAAAATCATCAAACAAATCATGCGTTCGACTATAACGATGCGGCTGAAATACCAACACCAAACGTTGGTTAGGCCAACCTTGCTTAACTGCGTCAATACTGGCGCGTAGTGCTGTCGGGTGATGGGCATAGTCATCCATCATTAACACTTTCCTGCTACCAACAGCCATCAAACCATATTGCTGCAAACGGCGACTAACACCTTGGAACGTAGATAAGGCCTCTTGTATCACATCAAGCGATACACCCAACTCGTAGGCCACCGCTATCGCACCTAATGCATTTAATACATTATGCTTGCCTGCCATATTTAACTGAACATCAAGCAAGCCTGCTGCCGATGGTAAAGCAACCTTAAAATAAGTCGTGTTACCTGCTTGGCGTAATTCACTTGCCCTGACCTGGGCTTCATCATGAAAACCATAGGTCAGAATAGGTCGCTGTATATCATCTAAAATTTCAGCGATGACAGGATCATCAAGACAAACAACAGCGAGACCATAAAAAGGCAGGTGATGAAGAAACTCGACAAAGGTATCACGCAAACGAGAAAAATCATTGCCATAGGTAGACATATGGTCATGATCGATATTAGTTAATACCGCCATCATCGGCTGCAAATGCAAAAAAGAAGCATCGCTTTCATCCGCCTCAGCAACCAGATAGCGTCCACTCCCTAACTGTGCATTGGCACCAATACTATTCAACTTGCCACCAATGACAAACGTTGGGTCCAAACCTGCTTTGGCTAATATACTAGCAACAAGACTGGTGGTGCTGGTCTTTCCGTGCGTACCAGCAATAGCGATGCCATAACGAAAACGCATGAGCTCTGCCAACATCTCAGCACGTGGCACAATCGGAATATGCTGTTCATGTGCATAAACAAGCTCAGGATTGTCGGCACTTACGGCTGTCGATGCAATGACGACATCACAACCCTTTGCATAAATCGCATCATGTCCTTGCTGTATTTGTATTCCCAAACCAGATAGACGCTGCACCATACTATTCACAGACACATCAGAGCCTGTCACCTGATAGCCAAGATTATGAACGAGCTCGGCAATACCGCCCATACCAGCACCGCCAATACCAACAAAGTGCATATGACGAATACGCCCCATCACTGGCAGCGATGCCAGTGATGCTGATACGCCGCGTTCAAATTTAAGTCTGGAAGTCATCGCCTTAACCACGTAGTGCTTCTTCTAAAAACGCATCAGCAACTTGCTTTGCAGATTCTGGTAACGCTAATTGTCGTGCCTTCATCGCCATATCACATAAGACTTCACGCTTGTTTTGTGCATCCGCCACGAACTGATCAAGCACAACTTTAAGCTTATTAATGGTCAAATCATTTTCATGAAGCAAATAAGCTGCACCAGCCTCAACTAAATACTGTGCGTTGCGAGTTTGATGATCGTCCACCGCATAAGAATAAGGCACAAATACAGCAGCAAGACCCGTTGCAGCGATCTCCGAAACCGTTAACGCGCCTGACCGACATAGCACCAAATCAGCCCAAGCATAGGGCTCAGAAATATCACCAAAAAAAGCAGACACATCAGCCTCCACTTCATGCTCACGATAATGTGCCTGTGTTAGCTCAAAATGACGTTCGCCAGTTTGATGTCTAACTAATGGCCTATCTTCAAGTGAGAATTGTTGTAACAGCTTAGGCACGATGGTGTTAAAGATTTGAGCACCTTGACTGCCACCAACAACCAATAAACGCAAGGGCCCTGCTCTACCAACAAAACGATCAGCCGGCGATTCGATCTGACAAATACTAGAGCGAACTGGATTGCCAACTGATACAGCATGATAACGGCGCGGG
>CAYURS010000030.1:0-8969 GCA_964447165.1 uncultured Thiotrichales bacterium | reverse complement strand
AAGCTATTTCGAGGTGCCCTTGGAGTATAAGCCCATTTTTTCGATCATTTGAGACGCGCCCCAAAGGCATTTCCGTTAGGCAAATATTGAGCATATTTAACGAAAAGGATCGAAAAAATGATGCCACGCAGTTATATCAGCCATAATGGCTTTGGCATTACTGAGAAATGCAGACAATATCTACAACCCCTTATTGTTAGTGAAGACTACCCACCTTATAAAAAAGGCTTACCACAATATGTCGAACTTAAAAACGTACCTGTTAAGAAAAAATTAAGAACCAAATTTATCATTAAATAGCATTAAAAACACAAGTGATAAAATCACATAACCTTACACAAGGTGGCACTATGAATAGTGATCTGTTACTAAGCTGTAATATGCGTAGCTATTCGATTTTACGAAAATTCTACGTATACTTGTGTATTATTTAATAATCGATTGAAGGAGATAGCGACGATGCCCCAACAAGCCAAATGCTCAGCAATGCAAAACTCCGACCTGGGCAAAGACCTCGACACCAACGATTGCATTGCTTTAATTACTGTAATGAGCGTTCACGAGCACAAGGATGGTGACGTACTTGTCAATGAAGGGGACCTGGATCATACCCTGTTTATTCTTGCTGAAGGCGCCATTACCGTAAACAGCACCATTAGTGGTAAAGAGACCACGGTTTACACCATGAGAGTGGGTGAATGTGCTGGCACTCGCGCCTTTCTTGATCTGGCGCCACGCCAAGCAACACTCAAGGCACAAGGCGACACCACGGTTTATACACTGACGCCCGAAGACTTTGAAGGTCTACTCGATACACACCCTAAAGTCGTCTATAAATTCATGCGTGGTTTATTCCGTCTAACGCATAAAAACTTGATGCGTATGAACGCAGAAAGCCAGCATTTATCTAACTATATTTTGAAAGCCAGAGGTCGTTACTAAAACATTCAAGTCTAGTTAGCCCCCATCTCCACCATGGTAAAGGAGGGGGATAGACCATATTAATGTAGCTTGTTATTTAATTTCAGACAAAAGCTTGGGATTAACAACCAGCTTTCTCACGCCATGTGCGTGATCTTCTTCAAAGACGTTGCCTTGACACCACTCACCCAAGCTATTGATATCAAGCTTGGCGCATTGTGGGCGTACACTCCAGGCAACCTGTAATGGTGAACATTGTTGTGCATTATAACTAGGGCCAGTAGTAGAACCTAAAAACTCAACAGGCTTGCCTGTATTCGTTGGCAACATCTTTGCTTGGTGCAAACCATTTACTTGATTACCGTCATAGGTCAAATCGTTGAAATTAAGCGCACTCGCATCGTTGACCAGCGTAAACACTTGGGTCTCGACACGTAAATCGGGATTAGCGCAGGTGTCCGATAAACACGAACCCAAGCCTTTACCTGGGGTCACATCGCAAGAGCTATGCACCCAATGCACCTCTACCGTATCGCCTGGCTCAAGACCTTTACAAATATCTCCCTTAGGTGCTTTTAATTCCGCTACGGTTAACGATTTGCTTATCCCACACTGATAACCTCCACCGTGGCCATCCTCACCTGCGCCAGCGTAAATTGAAAAATCTTTGGCCTTATGTTCCGCATTATTGTGGAAGTGAATATTACATAGATTCATTTCTGAAGCGTGTGGCACCGTTGAAAAGCGTTGCGTATTCTCACCCGCCTTAACATCGATATCTCTGGGTGTCTGAGGACCAAACCCCTGACATACCTCAACGGATGCGGCGTGCTTTTGATCTGCTTCATGATGGCCGTGTGTGCCACTTGCCATACTGCTCGCAGCATATAGCGCAGCAAACAATAGAACAATAATAACGTGCTGGATTTTAAGTTTCATATAATATTTCCTGAATATTCCGTTACGACCTAATATTATACGATAATACCTTATTTTAGAGCCAATTATTTTCTAGCTATGCGGATGAGCTAGAGGCCTTTGCACTAGGCAAGCGGCAAAAGAAAAATGAGGAAAAATCGCACTGATTGAGGCACAAAACGCAGCTAATACGTCGGTCTCAGCAAGTTTTGCACCAACAGCAGGCGCTTTAGGCGACGAAAATCAAAGCGATTTTAGTGACTTTCTCCTCTCCCGCAGGATAACTCAGGACGAATCGCATAGATAAAAAAGCCACTATCAATCCTAACGCCCCGAGTATCGGCGGTGCATACACTGCATTACTCACGACTGTTTTTTTTCAATAATGTTTTTGTTGTTGTATGTGAATCGATGCCAATATACCGACCTGATTCCAGGCTCTTTTGTAGTAATTTACAAAAATCGTAAAAATGATTGTAAATGTCTATTCATCAATGAATTAGAGCGCTATAATATTTGGTTTTTTACTATTTATATTGTTAGAGGAAATCCCAGCATGAACCTGGATCGAGTACCATCAGGCAAAGACTTGCCTAACGACATTAATGTCGTTATTGAAATCCCAGCACACAGCGACCCTGTTAAATACGAAGTTGACAAGCAAACTGGCGCGATGTTTGTCGATCGTTTTATGACTGCTGCTATGCACTACCCTTGCAACTACGGCTACATCCCCCACACGCTCTCTGATGACGGTGACCCCGCTGACGTATTGGTGGTCACGCCTATTCCATTAATCAGTGGTTCTGTCATTCGTTGCCGGCCAGTTGGCGTTTTAAACATGGATGATGAAGCTGGTGGTGATGCCAAGTTAATCGCCGTGCCGCATGACAAGCTTTGCGTCGGTTACCGCAGCGTGCAAGAAGCCACTGATTTACCTGAATTATTGCTCGCGCAAATCGCTCACTTTTTTGAACACTACAAGGATCTCGAGCCTAATAAATGGGTAAAAATAAAAGGTTGGGGCGATGCTGCCGAGGCGCGCGCTGAAATTACTGCTTCTGTCGAACGCTACAATAACGCCGATGAAAAATCTACATTTTAATTTAGGGAGCCTCTGATCTTACGACGACACTTAAATGGAAATTATATTTAGCAAAATGCACGGTCTTGGCAATGACTTCGTCGTTATCGATGGGGTCAGCCAAACCATCGTGCTTAATGAAGCCCAGCGCCGTCTCATCGCTGATCGCCATTTAGGTATCGGTTGCGACCAAATTCTATTGCTAGAAAATTGTACTGATAATACGCATGACTTTGTTTACCGTATTTTTAATGCTGACGGTAGTGAAGCAGAACAATGCGGCAATGGTGCGCGCTGCATCACGCGTTTTGCGCATGACAATACACTAACCAACAAAAACACACTAACATTGAAAACATCGACTGACAGCCTAGCCTGCACACTGATGGACAATGGTAATGTACGTATCAATATGGGCCAGCCGCGATTCTCAGCCGAGGCGCTGTCTTTTGAGGAATCTTTTGCCGAAAATATCGACGATAATTTTTTCAGCCATCAAATAACAGTTAGCGATATCACTATCGATTTTTCAATCGTCTCAATGGGCAACCCTCATGCCGTTATTCGTGTTGACAACATCGACAATGCGCCAGTTAGTGAGCATGGCACATTACTAGGCGCTCATGCTGCCTTTCCTAATGGTGTTAATGTTGGCTTTATGCAAATAATCACGCCTGATCACATTAAATTGCGTGTGTTTGAGCGTGGCGCTGGCGAAACATTAGCCTGCGGTACTGGCGCATGCGCGGCTGTTGCGACAGCGCGACGCTGTGGCTTAGTCGAAGACAACGTTGTCGTTAGCCTGCCTGGCGGTCAGCTACAAATCGAATGGTCAGGTAACGAGGCTGATCCACTGTTTATGTCTGGCCCTGCCAAAACAGTCTTTAATGGTAAGATAGCGCTGTGACTAAAAACAAAATAAAACCAAAAGCCAGCTCAAAACCTACCCAAGATAACGCTGCCACCGTTACCGAATACTTGCTTTCCCATCCCAAGTTTTTCAATGAACACCCTCATGTACTCACTGAAATCGACTTAGCACATGATAGCGGCACCGCAAGCTCACTAATAGAACGCCAAGTCTGCGTATTACGCAGGCAAAACCATAAAACGCGCGCAAAACTACATGACGCGACCAAAAATGCGCGGTTCAACGAACAACTCAGTGACAAGATACACCGGCTTTGTTTACGTTTACTGATAGCAAACACTCTTTCTGTCAGCCTAGCAGAAATTATTTCCAGCCTAAATAATGATTTTGACATTGAGTGGATTAACATTCGCTTACTGCAAGATCGTATCGGACATACTCCAAATAACTTAGCGAATTCTGTCATCGTCACCAATAGTGACGACGATGCAATTGCTAGCCACTTCGAAAAGCTAGAACGCGGCGAAATTATTTGTGGCCAACTCAACAGCAATCAAATCCATAAGTTCTTTGGCCAGCACGATGCTATTTCCTCCGCTGCACTATTGCCATTGCAGACCACTTCTTCCGAGGCACAAACCTTTGGCATTATCAGTTTAGGCTGCGCACGAGAAGATCGCTTTCGGCGTGATCTCGGTACGGTATTTCTGACCAAACTCGCTGAGCTAATAAGCCACAAACTTTGGTCGGACCTTAACGTCAAGGAACCTCTAATTAAGTAATGTCCACCAACGCCTCATTACACGATGCAATTATTCAGTTTCTACAGCATCTCAAAGGCGAGCGTCAGCTTTCTCCGCTCACGATTAAACACTACAAACGCGATCTACAACAATTGTTAGCCTATTGTCAGCAATCCGAAATAGTGCAATGGCAACGAGTCGACAGTCATCATATTCGTAGCCTGGTGAGTCAGCTGCATCGTCGCGGCAGTGGTGCCCGCAGTTTGCAACGGCTACTGTCTGCCTGCCGCACTTTTTTTCATTATTTGATTCGTGAAAATCAAATCAGCAATAATCCGGCACTGGCTATCAAAGCACCGAAAGCACCACAGCCTCTACCCAAGACCTTAAACACCGAAGAAATTACGCAATTACTTAGCTCCAGCGCTGACAAACAAATCGCGCTACGCGACTTCGCCATGATGGAGCTGATGTATTCTTCTGGCCTACGCTTAGCCGAATTAGTGGCGCTCAATCTTGATTCTTTGGACAGCACATCACAAGAAATCATCGTCACCGGTAAAGGTAACAAAGAACGTATCGTGCCCGTTGGCCGCTATGCTATTAGCGCCATAAAAAATTGGCTCAACGTACGTAATGATTGGTGTAAAATAGACACCGACTCTGCCTTATTTATTAGCCAACGCGGTAGGCGTCTCGGCGCACGCAGCGTACAAGCGCGTATGGCGTATTGGGGTAAACAACAAGGTTTGGGCGCACGGCTTAACCCACATAAACTGCGCCATTCTTTCGCCACACATGTACTAGAATCCAGTGGTGATATTCGCGCAGTACAAGAAATGCTCGGGCATACCAACTTATCAACAACACAGATCTACACCCATCTCGACTTTCAACACTTGGCTAAGGTTTATGATGCCGCACACCCGCGTGCCAGGCGTCAACACAAAGACTAGCGAAACTCTTGGAAGTACGTTATTAACCGCCACTATGTCAGACTGTTCATTATATTAACTGTGCTATTCAGGAGAAAGCTTCGTGGAACAATTTAGAGGCACAACTATTTTATCTGTGCGCCGTAATGGCAAGGTTGTTATTGGCGGTGATGGCCAGGTCTCGGTCGGCGATACCATCATGAAAGGCAATGCGCGTAAGGTACGGCGACTTTACCATGACAAGGTGTTGGCTGGATTTGCTGGCGGTACCGCCGATGCCTTTACATTATTTGAACGCTTTGAAGGCAAACTGGAAAAATATTCAGGCAATTTGACTCGCAGCGCTGTCGAGCTGGCAAAAGACTGGCGCACCGACCGTATGCTGCGCCGACTGGAAGCCTTGCTCTGTGTCGTCGATAAAGAAGCCTCGTTAATTATTTCAGGTAATGGCGACGTTATTGAACCTGAGCACGAATTGATGGCGATTGGCTCTGGCGGTTCTTTTGCCCAAGCTGCTGCGCGCGCACTGCTTGAAAACACTGAACTCGATGCCCGCGATATTGTTGAAAAAAGCCTGTCCATCGCTGGCGATATCTGCATCTACACCAACCATAACCTGACTATCGAAGAACTCGATAGTAGTAACACCTAAAGGAAGCCTCATGTCCAGTATGACACCGCGCGAAATTGTCGAAACGCTCGACCGTCACATCATCGGCCAAGCCAATGCCAAACGCGCTGTTGCCGTTGCACTACGCAACCGTTGGCGTCGGGCCCAGCTCGGCGAAGAGCTACGTAATGAAATCACACCCAAGAATATTTTAATGATCGGCCCTACCGGAGTGGGTAAAACCGAAATTGCGCGGCGCCTGGCCAAACTTGCCGAAGCACCGTTTGTTAAAGTTGAGGCAACCAAATTCACCGAAGTCGGCTATGTCGGTCGCGATGTTGACTCTATTATTCGCGATCTTGTCGATATCTCTATTAAAATGGGCCGCGAAAAAGAAACCAAAAAAGTGCGTCAACGCGCCATGGATGCTGCCGAAGAAAAAATTCTCGACATTTTATTGCCGCCTGCGCGCGGCACGTCCGAGACCGATAGCGAAAGCCATAATTCAACACGACAAAAATTTCGTAAAAAACTGCGCGAAGGTGATCTTGATGGTCAAGAAATCGATATCGAAGTGGCTGCTGGCAACATCGGTATAGAAATCATGACGCCACCTGGCATGGAAGACATGACCAACCAACTGCAAGGTCTGTTTGAAAACATGAATAGCGGTCAAACCAAAATACGTAAGGTCACCATCAAACAGGCAATGAAACTACTGACCGATGAAGAAGCAGGTAAATTGATTAACGAAGAAGAAATCAAAGAGCGGGCACTGTATAACGTCGAACAAAATGGTATCGTCTTTCTTGATGAGATCGATAAAATCGCTCAACGTGCAGGCAGTAATGGTGGCGGTGAAGTTTCACGACAAGGCGTGCAACGCGACTTATTACCCTTGGTCGAAGGCTCAACCGTTACCACTAAATCAGGCATGATTAAGACTGATCACATCCTCTTTATTGCCTCGGGCGCCTTTCATTTATCAAAGCCATCAGACCTTATCCCTGAATTGCAGGGTCGCTTCCCGATCCGGGTTGAACTCAGCGCACTGGGTGTTGATGACTTTGTTAAAATTCTAACCGAGCCCAGCGCCTCATTAACACAACAATATACCGCGCTGCTAGGTACCGAAGGTGTTAGCGTTAAATTCAAAGACGACGGCATTCGTCGCATCGCTGAAATTGCTTGGCAAGTTAACGAGCGCATCGAAAACATCGGCGCACGGCGTTTACATACTGTGATTGAACGCCTGCTGGAAAGCGTTTCTTTTGACGCGCCCGACCAACCCGATTTAACGGTTACCGTTGATGCCAGCTATGTCGACAAACATTTGTCAGAGTTAGTCGCCGATGAAGACCTGACTCGTTATATACTTTAAATATCCTTAATAAAGCAATCACTATGTCTGTGCCCGTTCCTACTGATATTAAACTGCATCAGCAATCACGCATCCTCGAAATTCATTTTGATGAGGAAGTGTTTGAGCTCAGCTGCGAATATTTGCGTGTTTACTCACCGTCTGCCGAAGTAAGAGGCCACGGCCCTGGCCAGGAGGTACTACAAGTCGCCAAAGAACACGTTAATATCAAAGCCATTGAACCCGTCGGTAACTATGCCATCAAACTGGTGTTTGACGACGGCCATGACAGCGGGCTCTACACGTGGGAACTGCTACATAATTTAGGCTCATGCCAAGATGAGTTATGGCAAGACTATTTAGATCGTCTTAAGAAGCTGGGCTACCAAAGAAAGCCATGAGGCCTAACTATGGATAACAACACAACACACTTCGGCTATCAAAACGTTCCACTTAATGAGAAAGTAAAAAAAGTCGGCGCTGTGTTTGATTCTGTCGCGACAAAGTACGACATCATGAACGATGTTATGTCGATGGGCGTACACCGCTTATGGAAATGGTTTGCATTAGAAGTCTGTGCCATACATGAAGGCGAGCGCGTGCTTGATATTGCCAGTGGCACCGGTGACCTCGCTGCCAAACATGCGCAACGCGTCGGCGCTAGCGGCCTGGTTATCGCCAGCGACATTAACAATAGTATGTTGAGCGTTGGTCGCGACCGACTCACTGATCGCGGCATTCTAGCTAATGTGCGTTATGTACAAGCTGATGCTGAGCAATTACCCTTCCCCGACAATTATTTTGACTGTATTACGATCGCTTTTGGCTTACGTAACGTCACCAACAAAGACACTGCGTTGGCCTCAATGCAGCGCGTATTAAAGCCAGGCGGCCGTTTGCTGATATTAGAGTTTTCAAAACCCCATTCCTTTTTAAAAGGCATTTACGATACTTACTCGTTCAAACTTTTGCCTTTATTCGGCAAAATTATTGCCAAAGACGAAGACAGCTACCGCTACCTCGCCGAATCCATTCGCATGCATCCCGATCAAGAAACACTGAAAACCATGACACTCGATGCCGGTTTTGATCAGTGTGACTATATGAACTTGTCTGGCGGTATTGTTGCCATGCATCGCGCTTATAAGTTTTAGCCAGGACACTGTACTAGTATGAGCGACTATGCTGACCTGCCCGGTGGACTTGCCATTGCTTTAGAAGTTGCCATTAATCGCGCCATTGCCCTCGACCCCGAAAGCCGTGAGCAACTGGCTAGTATCAGCGGCAAAATCATTGTCATTGAACTTGACAAGCTCGATAGACGCTTAGTTATGCACATAGATGAACATCGTGTGCGATTATTGACCCATTTTGATGGCAAAGCCGATGCCACCATTCGTGGTACACCTACAGCACTGGCACAAATGGGATTAAATAAAGACAAAGGCCCAGCCAGCAGCGGTGTGAGTTTTAGCGGTGATCCCGACCTTGGTCAACGCTTCCAACAAATTATCAATCGCTTTGAAA
>CAYURS010000029.1:0-9023 GCA_964447165.1 uncultured Thiotrichales bacterium | reverse complement strand
TGAAGGTGGTCGTACTGTTGGTGCGGGTGTTGTCACTAAGGTGGTCGAGTAATCGACCGTCTTGTTAGTCGATTGGCTTGAGAGGTTTTGGGTTTACGTTAGGCGATAGGCCAGTAGTTCAATTGGTAGAGCGTCGGTCTCCAAAACCGAAAGTTGGGGGTTCGAGTCCCTCCTGGCCTGCCATTTATGCTTATGTGAATCCCATTGTTAATTTAGAAAGAGTTGTTGTACCTGTATCCCGAGGCGAGGGCACATTGTAAATGGCAGATAAAGTAAAGCTGGCGCTGGCGATTTTGATCGTGCTGGCTGCCGTTGCCGGTTTTTATGTTTATATTGATCAACCGACACTGTTTCGTGTGCTTGGCTTATTGGTAGCATTGATTATTGCGACGCTGGTTGCTATCCAGACCACACCTGGACGGACAGCGCTGGGGTTTCTTGGCGACGCCCGTATGGAAGTGCGTAAAGTGGTGTGGCCGACACGCAAGGAAACGGTACAGACGACCTTGATTGTTTTGGCTATGGTTATTGTTGTGGCCATTGGCTTATTTTTGATTGATTCGTTTTTGTTGTGGGCAGTCAATTCGTTGCTTGTTGGTGGAGAATAAAGCATGGCAAAACATTGGTATGTAGTGCATGCCTATTCTGGCTTTGAGAAACAGGTGGTGCGTTCTTTAACAGGTCGTATCGCCTATGCTGGTATGGAAGACAGTTTTGGCGATATTTTGGTGCCAACCGAAGAAGTTGTCGAAATGCGTGGTGGTCAAAAGCGTAAGAGTGATCGTAAATTCTTTCCAGGTTATGTCTTGGTACAGATGGAAATGAGCGATGAGAGTTGGCATCTGGTTAAATCTGTGCCACGGGTTCTGGGCTTTATTGGCGGTACCAGAGACAAGCCGACGCCAATCACAGACAAAGAAGCTGACAATATTTTGCAGAGGGTGCAGGAGGGTGTTGAGCACCCGGCACCTAAAGTATTGTTTGAGGTGGGTGAAGTGGTGCGCGTCATCGATGGGCCGTTCGCTGATTTTACTGGTGTTGTAGAAGAAGTGAATTATGAAAAGAGCAAGTTGCGTACTGCGGTCTTGATCTTTGGTCGTTCTACTCCTGTTGAACTTGATTTTGGTCAGGTTGAAAAAGGCTAAGGAGTCTCTAATTTGAGTTCGGGCTAGTTGAATTGAATATATTTGATTCAAGATGGCCGGTCATGACGGAGTTAGAGGTTTGTTGGTTAAAGATTGAGAAGAGTCGAAGGGTTTGCCTTCGATATGGGGAGCCGAAAGGCGTTTGTACCCACTAAAGAGGAAATAAAGCATGGCAAAGAAAATCGAGGCCTATATTAAATTGCAGGTCAAGGCTGGTCAGGCCAATCCAAGTCCACCGGTTGGTCCCGCATTAGGCCAGCATGGGGTCAATATCATGGAATTCTGCAAGACTTTTAATGCGCAGACACAAAGCATGGAACCGGGGCTGCCGATTCCTGTTGTAATTACCGTCTACAGTGATCGTAGTTTTACCTATATCACTAAGACTCCGCCCGCCTCAATCTTATTGAAGAAGGCAGCGGGTATTACTTCTGGCAGTAAAACGCCTCATACCGATAAGGTAGGTAAAGTTACGCGTGCGCAGTTAGAAGAAATTGCCAAGACGAAAGAGCCAGACCTTACCGCGGCTGATCTTGATGCTGCAGTACGTACTATTGCTGGTAGTGCGCGCAGTATGGGCATTACGACGGAGGGCGTTTAATCATGGCGGTAACCAAGCGGGCAAAAGCCATTGGTGAAAAAGTGGATGCAGATAAGCGTTATCCAATTGCCGAAGCGCTAGCAATGATTAAAGAGTTATCGACAGTTAAATTTGACGAGTCTGTTGATGTCAGCGTTAATTTAGGTATTGACCCACGTAAGTCTGACCAGGTTGTACGTGGTGCCACCGTGTTGCCTAAAGGCACGGGCAAGCAAGTGAAGGTTGCCGTGTTTACGCAGGGTGCTAATGCTGATGCTGCTAAAGAAGCTGGTGCCGATATTGTCGGTTTTGAAGATCTTGCCGAGCAAGTTAAAAAAGGCAATTTTGATTTTGACGTGGTTATCGCGTCACCTGATGCCATGCGTATCGTTGGTCAGCTGGGGCAGATTTTAGGCCCACGCGGATTAATGCCCAACCCTAAAGTGGGTACAGTGAGTCCCGATGTTGCCGGTGCCGTGAGAAATGCCAAGGCAGGTCAGGTACGTTATCGTGCTGACAAGGCCGGTATCATTCATTCGACTATTGGTCGTATTAGTTTTGATGTTGATTCACTTAAAGCCAATCTAGATGCGCTGATTGCTGACTTGGTGAAAGCCAAGCCTGCAACTGCCAAGGGTATCTATATGAAAAAAGTGACCGTATCTTCGACGATGGGTCCAGGGTTAACAGTCGACACTTCGACGCTTTCTATCTAGTTTTTGCTGGTTTTTAGCTGTAGTTAAACTACAGATTGTATTTTTGTTTTTGTGATTTGGTGGGCTATCGGAGCAGTAAAGCCGATACCCGTCCAAGACCGCAGGTGTTTTGAGTGGCCACGATAGATCTAATGGCCGCAAGAGGCCTAATTGAGTGCGATAGCACTTGGCCTGCGCAGACGGTGTAATGCCCCGGACAGGCCTGGAATAGGATTGGTCTGCTGACGGCACCGTAAGGGGCGAGTTTAGGCTCGCATTGTGAAGTGATAACGTGTTATTTCACGTTTTATCGCAAGGTGTAGGAGGTGAACAGTTGTTAACGTTGCAAGACAAAAAAGCTATTGTCGCTGAAGTGAGTGATGTGGCGTCGAGCGCACAGTCAGCTATTGCTGCTGAGTATCGAGGTCTTACGGTCGACGAAATGACTCAGTTGCGTGCGCAGGCACGCGCCACTGGTGTCAAGCTGCGTGTCGTTAAAAACACGTTGGCGCGGCGAGCGTTGAAAGAAACTGATTATGCTTGTATGACGGAATCATTGGTTGGGCCACTGTTACTGGCTTTTTCTTTAGAAGAGGCCTCTGCAGGGGCAAAACTGATCCATGATTTCGCAAAAGAGCATGACAACCTTAAGGTCAAGATTGTCGCGTTAGCTGGCAAATTATTACAGCCAGAAGATATCAAGGCATTGGCAAGCATGCCGTCTCGTGATGAGGCAATTGCATTGTTTATGGCTGTGATGAGAGCGCCAATCGAGAAACTTGTTCGTACTGCTAATGAGCCTGTAGCGAAGTTTGTTCGCACTGTGGCGGCTGTACGCGATTCAAAATCTTAATGGTCTGTTGCCTGTTATTTATCAGGCTAGGCAATAACTTAATTATTTATTTTAGGAGCTAAATCTAATGGCTGTCAGTAAAGAAGATATTTTAGAAGCAATTTCAAACATGACTGTAATGGAAATCGTTGATTTGATTTCAGAAATGGAAGAAAAATTCGGTGTTTCTGCGGCGGCCGCGGTGGCTGCTGCACCTGCTGCTGCGGGTGATGCTGGTGGCGCTGCTGTTGAACAAACTGAGTTTGATGTTGTGATGACGAGCTTTGGTTCTGCCAAAGTGGCTGTCATTAAAGCCGTTCGTGCTATCACTAGTCTAGGTTTGAAAGAAGCGAAAGAAATGGTAGAAGGCGCACCTTCTACTATTAAAGAAGGCGTTTCAAAGGATGATGCTGAAGAGGCTAAGAAACAGCTTGAAGCAGCTGGTGCTTCAGTAGAACTTAAATAAGCGTTGCCAAAAGCATCGTTAAAAGCGTCGATTGCCGACGTCTATTTTTGAGTGACGTTTACGGGTCAGTACTTTATGTGCTGGCTCGTAGGTGCGTCTTGATTGTTTTGTCTGTTTTCTAAATAGACAGTTGTTTAATTGCTGAGGGACACTAATGGCCTACTCATTTACTGAGAAAAAGCGTATCCGCAAAAATTTTGGTAGAAGACCAGAAATTTTAGCAACCCCATATCTATTGGAAACGCAGGTTAGTTCTTACCGTGCATTTTTGCAAACGGATGTGGCTAAAGCAAAGCGTAAGAAGCAGGGTCTACATGCTGCATTTGCGTCAGTGTTTCCTATCAGTAGTTATTCTGGTAGCGCTGCGCTTGAATATGTCAGTTACACATTAGGTAAGCCACCATTTGATGTAAAGGAATGTCAGATGCGCGGTATGACCTATGCAGCGCCGCTGCGTGTGATCTTGCGCTTGGTTATTTATGATAAAGAAGCGTCAGGTAATACACCTGTAGTAAAAGATATTAAAGAGCAAGAAGTGTATATGGGCGAGTTACCGCTTATGACCGAAAACGGCACTTTTGTGATTAACGGTACCGAACGTGTTGTGGTATCACAGTTACACCGTTCACCAGGCGTCTTTTTTGAGCACGACAAAGGTAAGACTCATTCGTCTGGTAAATTACTATTTTCTGCACGGGTTATCCCTTACCGTGGCTCATGGCTTGATTTTGAATTTGATCCGAATGATGCGGTATTTGTTCGTATCGATCGTCGCCGTAAATTGCCAGTTACGATTTTGCTGCGTGCCTTGGGTTATAGCGGCGAAGAAATTCTCGACATTTTCTACGATACCAATACCTTTACTTTTACTAAAAAAGGCATTGAGCTCAAGTTAATTAGTGATCGCCTACGTGGTGAAACATTAGAGTTTGATCTTAAAGACAAAAAAGGCAAGGTAATCGTTGAAGCGGGCCGTCGCATTGTCGCGCGTCATGTTCGCAGTATGGACAAGGCAGGCTTAAAAACGCTGATCGTTCCTGAAGAGTATCTCTTCGGCAAGCGTATTGCGCGTGATGTGATCAATACAGAAACTGGTGAAGTTGTTGCTAATGCTAACGACGAACTGACCAGCGAGTTGATTGTTGCCATTATGGAAACAGGCGTTAAGTCGTTAGAAACTTTGTTTACTAATAGTTTGGATCGTGGCCCCTATATTTCAGATACTCTCGTCATTGATGCGACACGTAGCGTTTTGGAAGCCCATGTTGAGATTTATCGTATGATGCGCCCAGGTGAGCCACCCACTAAAGAGGCTGCGCAGGGCTTGTTCAATAACTTGTTCTTTAATTCTGAGCGTTATGACCTTTCTGCGGTAGGTCGTATGAAATTCAACAGCCGTGTTGGTCGCGAAGGTAGCGAAGGCCCAGGGGTGTTGTCGAAAGAAGATATTATTGATGTGCTTACTGTGTTGATCGACATTAAAAACGGTAAAGGTAGCGTTGATGATATTGATCATCTGGGTAACCGCCGAGTGCGTCGTGTTGGCGAGATGGTGGAAAACCAATTCCGCATCGGTTTGGTTCGTGTTGAACGTGCCGTACGCGAGCGTCTAACCTTGGCTGAGTCAGAAGGCTTGATGCCGCAAGACTTGATCAATGCAAAACCTGTTTCAGCTGCGATTAAAGAGTTTTATGGCTCTAGTCAGTTGTCTCAGTTTATGGATCAAAATAATCCGCTGTCGGAAATCACGCATAAGCGCCGTGTTTCTGCGCTTGGTCCAGGTGGTTTGACACGCGAACGCGCTGGTTTTGAGGTGCGTGATGTGCACCCAACGCATTATGGTCGTGTGTGTCCGATTGAGACGCCTGAAGGGCCAAATATTGGCTTGATTAACTCTTTGGCTGTTTATGCGCGGACCAATAAGTATGGCTTCCTAGAAACACCCTATCGCCGTGTAAAAAATGGTAAAGCGACAACTGAAGTTGACTATCTTTCAGCGATCGAAGAAGGCCGTTTTGTGATTGCTCAGGCCAATGCCGAGCTTGATGACAAAGGACGGTTTACGGCCGAATTAGTTTCTTGTCGCTATGATAATGAATTTTCATTATCACCCGTTGATCGAATCCAATATATGGATGTGTCACCAAGACAGATCGTTTCGGTTGCGGCATCGCTAGTGCCATTCCTTGAGCATGATGATGCTAACCGTGCCTTGATGGGGTCGAACATGCAACGCCAGGCTGTACCAACCTTGCGTGCGGAAAAACCATTAGTGGGTACTGGCATGGAGCGTGTGGTTGCTATCGATTCTGGCACGTCGGTTATAGCGCTGCGTAGTGGTGTTGTCGATTCTGTTGATGCTAGTCGTATTGTTGTTTGTGTTAACGATGAAGATGCACGCGCAGGCGAGCCTGGTGTTGATATTTATAATCTGACTAAATATACCCGTTCTAACCAGAACACTTGTATCAATCAACGTCCGCTAGTGAGAATTGGCGATATGATTGACCAAGGTGATGTGCTGGCTGATGGTTCCTCTGCAGATATGGGTGAATTGGCTCTGGGTCAAAACATGCTTATCGCATTTATGCCGTGGAATGGTTATAACTTTGAGGATTCGATCCTTATTTCTGAACGTGTGGTGAAAGAAGATCGCTTCACTACGATCCATATCGAAGAGCTCACCTGTGTATCACGTGATACTAAATTAGGGCCAGAGGAAATCACCCCTGATATTCCTAATGTTGGTGAGGCTGCTTTAGCCAAGTTGGATGAGTCAGGTGTTGTCTATATCGGCGCTGAAGTTCAGCCTGGCGATATTCTAGTTGGTAATGTGACGCCGAAGAGTGAGGCGCCACTGACGCCAGAAGAAAAACTGCTGCGTGCGATTTTTGGTGAAAAAGCCTCTGACGTAAAAGATACCTCATTGCGTGTGCCTTCTGGTATGAACGGCACGGTCATCGATGTGCAAGTATTTACCCGCGATGGCGTAGACAAGGACAAGCGTGCCTTGCAGATTGAAGAAGAGCAGCTCGATAGCATTCGTAAAGATCTACAAGATCAATACCGTATTGTTGAAGATGATACCTATGCGCGTGTCGAGAAATTATTGCTTGGCAAGGTCGCTGAAGGTGGTCCGAGCCTTAAGTCCGGGGCAAAAATTACAGCAAGCTATCTCGAAGAATTGCCACGCGATAAATGGTTTGATGTTCGTCTTCAGAACGATACGGCGAATACCCAGCTTGAACAGCTTAGCCAGCAGCTAAAAGTTCAACGCAAAGCGCTTGATGACAAGTTTGAAGAGAAACGTGGCAAGCTCATGGCAGGTGATGACCTGGCTCCTGGTGTGCTGAAAATGGTTAAGGTTTACCTTGCTGTTAAGCGTCGCATTCAGCCTGGCGACAAGATGGCCGGGCGTCATGGTAATAAAGGTGTTATCTCCATGATTGTGCCGGTTGAAGATATGCCGCATACCGCAGATGGTGAAGCAGTGGATGTTTGTTTGAACCCATTGGGCGTGCCATCACGTATGAATGTTGGTCAGGTGCTGGAAACACACTTGGGTTGGGCAGCGAAGGGTTTGGGCCACAAAATTGGCCGTATGCTGGAGGCGCAAGCAAGTATTGCTGAGACGCGTGAATTCCTCGGTAAAATCTATGACCGTGATGAACGTAAGCATGGGTTAGACAAGTTTACTGATAAGGAAATTATGAACCTTGCCATGAACCTGCGTGGTGGCGTGCCTATGGCAACGCCTGTATTTGATGGTGCCAGCGAAGATGACGTACGCGAAATGTTGGCGTTAGCTGATTTGCCAGCCTCTGGACAGACTGTGTTGTTTGACGGTCGAACGGGTGACCAGATAGATCGTCAGGTGACTGTCGGTTACATGTATATGCTTAAACTGAACCATCTGGTTGATGACAAGATGCATGCCCGTTCAACTGGGCCATACAGTCTTGTTACTCAGCAGCCGTTGGGTGGAAAGGCGCAGTTCGGTGGTCAGCGCTTTGGTGAAATGGAGGTCTGGGCACTCGAAGCTTATGGCGCTGCTTACACCTTGCAAGAAATGTTGACTGTTAAGTCTGATGATGTCGATGGCCGCACCAAAATGTATAAAAATATCGTTGATGGCAATCATAAAATCGAAGCAGGTATGCCCGAGTCTTTTAATGTGCTGGTGAAAGAAATTCGTTCGCTTGGCCTCGATATTGATCTTGAGTAATAGCTATGACAATGAACCCTAAAAACAGTTATCTTTTATCTGGCGTGCAGCAGGAGAGACGATCTTGAAAGACATAGTCAATCTTTGGAAGCGTGGTGGCACTAATGTCGAAGAATTTGATTTTATTCGCATTAGTCTAGCGTCTCCGGAAAAAATCCGTTCATGGTCTTTTGGTGAAGTTAAAAAGCCAGAAACCATTAATTATCGTACTTTTAAGCCGGAGCGTGATGGCCTTTTTTGCGCCAAGATTTTTGGTCCAACAAAAGATTATGAGTGTCTGTGTGGCAAATACAAACGCCTCAAACATCGTGGTGTAATTTGTGAAAAATGTGGCGTCGAGGTCACCTTGACCAAGGTGCGCCGTGAACGCATGGCGCATATTGATCTTGCCAGCCCGGTTGCACACATTTGGTTTCTTAAGTCGCTGCCTTCACGTTTAGGTTTGTTACTTGACATGACGCTACGTGATATCGAACGCGTGCTGTATTTTGAAGGCTATGTTGTGATTGACTCGAGTGTCGCCGAGCTTGAGCCGGGTCAGCTTTTATCAGAAGAAACCTATCTTGATGCGATCGAAGAGTATGGTGATGAGTTTGATGCGCGCATGGGTGCCGAAGCAATCCATGACTTAATTAAAAAGATAGACCTCGCTGCGGCGATTGAGCAGATCCGTGAGGATATGGGTAATACCAATTCTGAAACGAAACTCAAGAAACTAACCAAGCGTTTAAAACTGCTTGAAGCGTTTATGCTTTCTGATAACAAGCCTGAATGGATGATTCTTAAAGTGTTGCCAGTACTGCCGCCTGAGTTGCGCCCGCTGGTGCCACTCGATGGTGGTCGTTTTGCGACCTCTGATCTGAATGATCTTTATCGTCGGGTTATTAACCGCAATAATCGCCTACGTCGTTTGTTGGATCTCAACGCGCCGGACATTATTGTGCGCAATGAAAAACGTATGTTGCAGGAATCTGTTGACGCCTTACTTGATAACGGTCGTCGTGGCCGTGCGATTACCGGATCGAACAAACGCCCATTAAAGTCGCTTGCTGACATGATCAAAGGTAAGCAAGGTCGTTT
>CAYURS010000028.1:0-9097 GCA_964447165.1 uncultured Thiotrichales bacterium | reverse complement strand
AACCAGGTTTATTGCGACACGCATAGAAGAGTCTTTTTTGCCACGCAGCGCCAAGGCAGGCGACTCATCCATTGCAACAACTTCGGACGCGTGTTGAATAGAAAGACGCTCACCAACAGTCATTTTCTGTTGGCGTAAAGCCTCAGTAATGAGGTCCTGCTGACCAACCAGAATAAGCTTTACTTTGGGGCTACCTTTAAGGGAGGTCTCTTTGAGCAGCTGACAAGCTGCTGCGACGGTAGTCGTAACGCCATGGTCACCGCCCATGGCATCGAGTGCGATTGTGATCACTAACTAATCGCTATGCTATTTAAAAATATGGGTATTACTGCTATTCGTCACTAGCAACATCAATGACTTTCTTGCCACGATAGTAGCCGCTTGCACTGATATGATGACGACGATGGGTTTCACCCGTCGTCGGCTCAATCGATACGGCAACGGTGGGTAAAGCATCGTGCGAACGGCGCATGCCACGTCTTGAAGGGGTTACTTTACTCTTTTGTACGGCCATTAATCTTGCTCCTAAAAAAATCCTATTAATTTTAAATTCTTTAACTTATATTGTTATTCTTTAAACTGACTCAACATAGCAAAAGGGTTAACACGTTCTTCAAGTTCTTCTTCATCGTCTATTGACTTGATTGCCATCTGGCAATCGTCATGCTTAAACATAATCGGTAACGACAATAATAACTCGTCTTCTATAATTGGCATTAGGATAAGCTTTTCTTCTTTTACTAATACAAACTCAAATTCTTCGCCAAACTCTTTATACGCATTTTCCAATGCTGCCTCATCATTCAACACCAACATTGTTTTTTCGCTATTTATAGAATAGCTCACTCCGCCCAAACAACGCTGGCATTCGGCCAGCAATGTTGCTCTAACAGTTAATTGAAACTGAGGCCGCCCTCGAACGCCACGACTAAACTCAACATCAACCTCGACATCACCAGCGCTTTGCAGCTGCTCACCCCCGCGCTTTCGCGGAGCTTGCTCCGTACTTGATACGGGGCACAAAGTCCCAACCAGCCGCTCAAATTTAGCGATCGCGATGCTACCCTGCATATGCCGCGCACGACGTGCCTGCAGATAAGGATCAACAGCGACTTCCCAAACTGATTTCAATGAACCTGGTGACATAAACGTTTTATCTTATAAAACAATACGTTTCGTGTCAAAATGTCATATTACCACGGATACTCTAAAGACGTGTTCCATGAATGATATTGCTCTGATTTTGGCCTCATCATCACCTTATCGACGCCAGCTGCTATCTCGCTTACGCCTAGCATTTACCTGTATATCACCAAATTGTGACGAAACACCGATCAATAATGAATCAGCAACTGATCTAGCCGTCAGGCTAGCCCTACTCAAAGCAAAAACCATAGCCAAATCACACCCTCAAGCGCTTATTATTGGCTCTGACCAAGTAGTCGAAAGCGACGGTGAACTATTTGGCAAACCATCGAGCCATACCGTAGCCGTAGCACAACTCAGTAAATTGGCCGGAAAAACAGTGCAATTCCATACCTCACTGTGTTTATTAAACGCCATTTCAGGCCAAAGGCAGCAAGCAACCGAAACGGTAACTGTGACATTCAAACCACTCTCACAAACAATCATTGAGGCTTATTTAAAAGCAGAGCAACCCTATAATTGCGCCGGCGCATTCAAATCCGAAGGCTTAGGAACTATGTTGCTTGAAAGCATTCAATCGCAAGACCCAACAGCGCTAATTGGTTTGCCGCTAATTCGACTTTGCCAGTTTCTCGAAAATGAAGGCATTAAACTTGTCTAAGTCTTACAAACTTAGACAAGGAAGCATTTTTAGAATAAGTTTATTGAAGTTTCGGTGAAAAGGCTGAAACTAATGCGTTGCCAACGCTGGCACCAAGGCGACCAAATAACTTCTCGAGGTAGGGTTCTTGATGCGTATAGTCAACTACCTTATCAACGCCCAATATCTCACGTGCAACATAGCTGCTACTGCCAAGACCATCGACTAAGCCAAGCTCAATAGCCTGCTCGCCGGTCCAAAGTAGGCCGCTAAATAGTGTTGGGTCATCTTTGAGTCGATCACCACGCCCTGCTTTGACAACGCTGATAAATTGATTATGCATGGTGCTGAGTAGTGTGCGGACATGATCGGTTTCGTCTTCTTTTAAGGGTGAAAATGGGTCAAGAAAGCCTTTGTTTGTTCCCGCAGTGAGTAGTCGACGCTCTATACCAAGATCTTGCATGGCTTCAACAAAACCAAAGCCATTCATGATGACACCAATTGAGCCGACCAACGTTGCCTTATCAGCATAAATCTCATCGGCATTGGCAGCAATGTAATAACCACCCGATGCACAAATATCTGTCAAAACAGCATAAACAGGAATGTCGGGGTGCAGGCCACGTAGTCGATTAATTTCATCGGCAATATAACCTGACTGCACCGGGCTACCACCCGGGCTATTGATACGCAGAATGACTCCGACGTTTTGCTTGTTTGCAAAGGCCTTACGCAGGCCTGCTACCACGTTATCGGCGTTGGCCTCAGTAGCGGCACTAATGACACCATTGATTTCAATCAAGGCAGCGTGTTTGCCTGTTGCAACGAGATTGGAATCAATCATAGTGCTGTTTTTACCAAAAAACAGCCATAACAAGATAAAGAGATAGGCAAATATCAATACTTTAAAAAAAATACTCCAGCGTCGCCCACGTCGTTGTTCTTGGATGCCAGCCAATGCAACTTTTTCAAGCACATCACGCTCCCACCCGGGTTGTGTTTGAGTGTTGCTGGCTTGTTGTATCGGCTCTGCCGAACCGGCCCAGTTATCGCGATTATCAGTCATAATGTTATCCGTGTAATAGTAGATATAGGTTGGCATGAAAGCTTATGAAACCAATTATGTAGTTGTTCTATAGAATCGACACAAATTAATGCCTGATGCTTTAATAAACGTTGTCGTTTGTGTACACCATAACTAACGCCAACAGCATCAACACCCGCATTACTGGCCATGACCATATCAAATTCTGTATCACCCACCATCAATGTTTGCTCAGCCGAAACGTTTAACTCTTGCATTAACTCGTTAAGCATTCTCGGGTGTGGTTTCGATTCTGTTTCATCTGCACAGCGCGTGGCATCAAATAAATGGCGACAATGAACATCTCGAAAAACACGATCGAGACTGCGCCGTGCCTTGCCTGTTGCCACAGCCAGTAAATACCCACGTTGTTTTAACGACTCCAGCATTTTTGTAGCATAAGGAAACATTGGCATAGGAATTTCACTGGCATCAACAAAATGATGGCGATAACGATCACTAACCTGCTCAAGCATTGATTCATTAACGTTTGGTGCAAGGCGCTCAATAGCATTGCCAAGGCTCAAGCCAATAACTTCTCTGACGCCATCATCAGTGGGGCACGTTAATCCAACATCGACAAAGGCGCGCTGCATCGAAGTCGCAATGCGATCAATCGAATCCATTAGTGTGCCATCCCAATCAAAGACAATAAGGCGATAATCATTATCTACTCTATTCAAGTCGTTCAAGCACCTGGTTGAGATCGCTCGGTAATGGCGCGCGAATATGGATTTTTTCGTTGCTTAGTGGGTGGATAAAATTCAATTCTGATGCATGTAAAAACAATCTTTTTAAGCCAAGCTGTTTAAGCTCAGCATCAAATACGGCATCACCATATTTTTTATCCCCTGCCAGTGGAAAACCGTGGTGCGCTGCATGAACGCGAATTTGATGTGTACGTCCAGTGATTACATCGACCTGCATCAAGGTTGCTTTAGCAAAACGTTTACGTAGTACAAATAAACTAATGGCCTCTTTACCCTCTTCTGTGACACGTACTAGACGTTCACCTGATTTCAAGGTGTTTTTGCGCAAGGGATAGGTGATACGTTTATCTGCAGTAGGCCAATCACCCTTCACCAAAGCAATGTAGCGTTTTTTGACAATAGACTGGCGTAATTGTTCATGTAATGCGCGTAGCGCGCTACGGCGTTTGGCCAACATTAAACAACCACTGGTATCACGGTCAATTCGATGCACTAATTCAATATAGTGCCGCTTTACAGTACTGGCGCGAAATGCCTCGATGACACCCCAACTTAAACCACTACCACCGTGCACGGCAATACCACTGGGTTTATTGAGAATGAGTAAGCGATCATCCTCAAAAAGAATGGCTGACTCCAGCTCGTCAATCAAACGACTGGGTACGTTTGGCTCGGCACGCTCAGCAATCCTGACGGGTGGTACACGAATGCTGTCTCCGCTAACGATTCGATAATTGGCTTTAACGCGGCCTTTATTAACTCGCACTTCGCCTTTGCGTACCATACTGTAGATACGACTACGTGGCACACCTTTAAGCTGGGCAAGCAGAAAATTATCAATACGCTGTCCTGCGTATTCCTCATCAATCGTGATCCAGCGCACCATGTTGGTGCTATTTTGTTCAGAATCTGGCATTTTTCCAATAATAACAGTAACTAATGACTGTTGCTGCAATTGATAAAGCTTGTTATATTGCGCAGTGAGCATGTTGTTATTGGGCAGGTCGTCCGCCCATTCAGTTTTATGTGTGTTTGTTAGGTCGTTTTGCAGAAGATATCGTCAATAGCAATAAAGACTACTATCTAATTGATAAAAAAAACAACCGCCTAAGAATTGGTTGGTAGAGACAGTTTCATTGCTTATTCGGGATGCTCCAATAAACATCCAGGCAAACATCTAAGGGTTTTATTCGCTCGACCCGTTACAGAGCGAGAAATAAAAATTTAGGCACAACGCAAAGACAGGAAGTCTACATCAAAGCGCGCTGGTGAATGGAATAGTCACTGCCCATTGGTGTTAACGTAATGTCAGCCGTTTTATGACGGCGTGTGCGTGGTGCCGCTGAGACATAATAATGAAAAGAATGTTGATTAACGCAACTCAACCTGAGGAGTTGCGTGTAGCAGTTGTTGATGGCCAGCACTTATGTGACCTAGATATTGACACTCCTCACCGCCAAAGACAAAAATCAAATATATATAAAGGTAAGATAACGCGTATCGAACCCAGCCTCGAGGCAGCTTTCGTTGATTTTGGTTCACAACGTCACGGCTTTCTCCCTTTCAAGGAAGTATCGCCGAGCTACTACCAAAAGAACGATGCCGGGCAAACCTCAAAATCACCTTCAATTAAAGATGTGCTGAAAGAAGGTCAAGAGGTTATCGTTCAGATTGATAAAGAAGAACGTGGCAACAAAGGGGCTGCGTTGACCACAATGATCAGCCTGGCTGGTCGTTATTTAGTGCTCATGCCAAACAACCCACGCGGCGGTGGTATTTCTCGCCGAGCCAACCAAGCCGAGCGTGATCAACTACGCGAGATCTTAGACCAACTCGAGATCCCGGATAAAGTAAGTATTATTGTCCGCACTGCAGGAACTGGCAAAGATCTTGAAGACCTGAAATGGGATCTCGACTATCTGCTGCAGCTATGGCAGGCCATCGAAGACGCTATTGTAGAGAAACCGGCACCCTTTCTCGTCTATCAAGAAAGCAATATTATTATTCGTGCCTTACGTGACAGCATGTCACGCGACATTGGTGAAATATACATCGATGACAGCAAGGTTTATGCTCAAGCACATGACTTCGTGCAAATGGTCATGCCACAACACCTACCTAAAATTAAACACTATCAGGACAGTACGCCGCTATTCACACGTTTTCAAATCGAAACGCAGATCGAAACAGCTTATCAGCGTGAAGTACGATTACCTTCAGGTGGTGCACTGGTTATTGACCATACTGAAGCGCTACTATCTATCGACATTAACTCTGCTAAAGCAACTAAAGGCAGTGATATCGAAGAGACCGCACTTAACACTAACCTTGAAGCTGCCGATGAGATTGCGCGCCAGCTACGTTTGCGTGACTTAGGCGGATTAATCGTCATCGATTTTATTGATATGACCCCTGCACGCAATCAACGTGAGGTTGAAAATCGTATTAAAGCAGCTTTAAAAATAGATCGCGCTCGTGTTCAAATTGGTCGTATATCACGTTTTGGTTTGCTTGAAATGTCACGCCAAAGGCTGCGCCCTTCGCTTGGCGAATCCAGCCAAATTGCCTGTCCACGTTGCTCAGGCCAAGGTTCTATTCGTAACGTCCGATCATTGGGTCTGGCCGTATTACGCATGGTCGAAGAACATTCGGTTAAAGAAAATACTTCCCGCGTTATCATTAAACTACCTGTTGATGTCGCCACTTTTTTACTCAATGAAAAACGCAGTGCGATCATTACTATTGAGCAACAAGCAAATATCGAAGTGCTCGTTTTACCTAACCCAACATTAGAAACCCCTCACTACGAGATTGAGCGTGTACGCGAGGACGGTGGCTCTGAAAAAAGTTCCGATATTGCCAGTTTTGATATGGTTGATACGCCTGAGATGGCGGCACCAGAAAACTGGACGAAACCAACTAGTTATGAAAAACCTGCGGTAAAAGGCATACGCCCCTCTGCTCCAGCACCTACCACTAACACTACTGCTACTGCTACAAAAAATAATAGTAGTGGTTTTATTAAGCGTTTTCTTGCCAGCGTCTTTGGCGCATCAGCATCCAGTGCTGTCACAAGCACAACTACCACAAAGAAAGCAAGCCCACCAGCAAAGCAAGATAGTTCATCGCGCCGAACTAATGCTCGTACTAGCACAGGGAAAAGACCAAATACTCGTGGTCGCCGCGGCGGACAAAACAATCGTAATCAACGTGGCTCTCGCAAAGATGCAGATGGCAACACTAAAGAAAACACTGCCGCCAAGCAGACAAAACAGAATAAAGAACCTGCTAAAGAAGCCAGAAACAATAAAACTGCTTCAGCTAAAACGGATAACGAAACCCGATCAAAAGAAGAGAGCACCAAAGAAAAATCCACTAGTGAAGACAAGCCACAGAAACGCAATACCCGCGGTCGTCGTGGCGGTCGTAGACGTAGACGTGATACATCAAGCACAGACAACACCAACAATAATTCAAGTAGTCAGTCTGACAATGCCAGTGACGTTGGGACGCCAAAATCGACATCAGATAGCACAGCGAACACGGCTGTAACTAGCAATGCTATGCCAAGCACTAGTCAGGCTGACAGTAGCTCAAGCACTGCGTCAGCAACACCTAAGCCAGCGGAGCAACAGCCAAGCACAAGCACTGCGGTTACTCCTAAACCTATTACCTCTGCCAAGCCCAGTGCAAAAACTAGTGTAGAAACCAAAGCACCAGCCGAGACCTCAAGCAACGAGAGCTAGCCTCTGGTTTATAGCTAGGGAGCCTTAACAGGCTTGGTATGTAAACAGACTTTATTTAAAATGGGTTTGCTTAATAACGTTAAGCAAACCTTCTGAGGCTGCTTCAACAACATCGAGCACCTGCTCAAAACCATTAGCACCACCGTAATACGGATCCGGTACTTCTGTCAGCCCAAGTTGCTTGGCATAGCTAAGAAATAATACCAATTTTTCTTGGTAATCAGGCGGACAAGCCGCCGCTAACAACCTGTAATTGTCATCATCCATTGCCAAAATACAATCAAATTGTTCAAAATCGCTAGGGCGCACCTTGCGTGCGTGCTGTTGGCTAATATCAACGCCACGTCTCGCTGCAGCACTGGTCGCACGATGATCAGGAGCTTCCCCTACGTGGTAAGCGTGAGTCCCCGCAGAATCAACATTAATCTCGTCAAGTAAGCCTTCTTTTTGAAGTAGTGCTTCAAACACTCCTTGCGCTGTGGGTGAGCGACATATATTGCCCATACAGACGAATAACACACGAATCATCCGCATTACCTCGAATTCCTTTGATTCATCAGCCTCATGTTTTTATACTACCACCCATGACAATAAAAAAATTGGAAATTGATATTAGCAAAATCCGTGACCTTATTGGTCGCCACGTAACTTATAAGAATATTAAGTATGTTGTTATCGAGGTGCTAGATGAAGCCCCTGCTTTGGTGCTAGAAGCGCATGATACGGTTATACAAGCCGATCAACATGGTGAGGCTCATCGTCGGGTACCAAACACAGAAACGGTGCCTGTCTTGAGCTCAAATGGTAACGAATATTCCTTGGCCTATTTAAATATTCATTTCCTTGATAACTAGGGGGTCACGCTTACCGACCGACCGAGCAATGCAATCACTCTAGCAAGATCTTCTTCGGTATCAACACCAAAACCCGGATCACAAGACACATCAAAAACACGGATTTTCCTACCATGTTCAAGTGCGCGCAGTTGTTCTAATAGTTCAACAACTTCCAGCTTTCCCGCTGGCCACGTCACATACTCTTTTATAAAACCAGCACGATACGCGTATAAACCGATATGCCGTCGATAAACATGAGCAGCTATGTTAGTTGGCATCCTGTTTTTACTAAAATCAGCCCTGTCCCACGGAATCGGGGCCCGACTAAAATACAAGGCATAGCCATTATCGTCGACAAGCACCTTAACCACATTTTGATTAAACAGATCTTCACTGCTTGTGATCCATTGTGCAGCAGTAATAATATCAGCATCGCTATTGATACAATGTTCAGCTACTGCAGACACTAACTGCGATGGCATGATGGGTTCATCGCCCTGCATATTGACGATGATTTCATCATCATCATAGCCACGCTGTTCGATGACCTCAGCAATACGATCTGTACCACTACGATGTTGGTCTGACGTCATACACGCAATTGCACCAAAGCCCACAGCCGCATCAGCGACACGCTGATCATCCGTGGCAATCACCACTTCTTTAGCACCACTTTGGCAAGCTTGCTCGTATACATGCTGAATCATTGGTTTGCCAACAATGTCACGCAGTGGTTTGCCGGGCAAACGTTGCGAGGCATAACGCGCTGGAATAATAATATTAAACATAAATAATCTTTATTTTTTGTTATTTATTAGATGCTGTGTCTTGGGCTGTTACTGTTTTCAACAGGCTCATAAGCGATGGCTCTAACCTGCCATCAAGTATGGCATCAATGGCAATATAATAATATTTTTCATCATGAACGATGTTAC
>CAYURS010000027.1:0-9100 GCA_964447165.1 uncultured Thiotrichales bacterium | reverse complement strand
CCACTGGTGTTGCCGATGGCTTAAACTTTGGTGCCAATACGCGTTCTGCATTGATTACGCGCGGCCTAAATGAAATGGTAAAACTGGGCACTGCTCTCGGTGGACAAACTAACACCTTTTACGGGTTAGCTGGTCTTGGTGATCTCATTTTAAGCTGTACCGATGATCAATCACGCAATCGTCGACTGGGGCTTGCACTAGGGCGTGGACAATCATTGGCTACGGCCTTGAATAATATCAATCAAGTCGTTGAAGGTGTTAACACCGCACGCGAATTACAGCAGCTGATGCAAGCTCACAATATCGACATGCCTATCTGCCACAATGTTTATCGCGTTCTTTACGAGAGCCTGGCACCAACAGATGCAGTCTGCGATCTGCTCGAACGAAAACTCAAAGCGGAAGGCCATTGATTTATCAGGAGATTTCCCCACCGATTTCTCAGGCCATCATCCTTGCTGCAGGTCATGGCAAGCGCATGCAGCCATTAACGAAACATACACCCAAACCTCTATTAGAAGCAGGTGGAAAAACACTCATCGAAGCACATATTGCACGGCTGAGCGATTCAGGTATTAGCAATATTATTATCAACACTGGCCGTCTTGGGCATCAGTTTGAAAACAAACTGGGTAACGGCAAACGCTATGGCGTCAACTTAACGTACTCACACGAAGGTGATGAGCCGCTGGAAACGGGTGGTGCTATCGTCAATGCGCTACCGCTATTTGACGATGACTTTTTTATTGCGGTGAATGGTGATATCTGGACAGACTATGATTTCACAAAGCTAACCCAGCAGACAAAACACCATTGCCATCTTGTTCTCGTCAGTAATCCCGAACATAACCCACAAGGTGATTTTGCCTTTAGCCACGGCAACATTAGTAACGCGGAGGAACAACGTTATACATTTAGTGGTATTGCCGTATACGACCGTGCTTTATTTGATAATGCAGACCATCCCGTATCACGAGGCTCGGGTTTATCCCCTCCTAATAAGGAACACGTGGTTTTTTCAGTAGCGCCGCTACTGCGACAAGCCATAGACAAGCAACAAGCCAGCGCCGAACTCTATACTGGCAATTGGTTTGATATAGGCACACCACAGCGACTGGCCGAGCTAGACCAGTGGTTAAGGAACCTCTGATTTATCTATGAACTCGACTCTTATGCCCATACAAGCTGTTTTCGATACTAGTGCAGTGTTTCACACTAAGCTACGCGACGTTCTAGCTCCACATTTTCTTGTCGTGCACGCCGATCAAGCACGATAACCAGTGCATTTTCTTCGGCAAAGCGGATGATGTAGGCAAATGCGAAGGGATCGCGAATTTCAAGATCAGGCGCGACAATTATTGATGCCATGCCATCAATAAAGCAGGGCTGTGCATCGAGCGAATGCTTAAGACGGTGCTCGTATTCAAAGCCAGCACGGCGTAATTTAATCTGCCGCACCCACTCCTTACTGTTAACAGTTGCTTGATTTCGAATAGCAAAATCATGCTCGCTGACACCAACACTACCCCTTGCTCGCATACTCGCACCCCTTAGCCTATAGTTTTTGCTCGGTATACATATTCCCTAAGCATATCTAAAGCTATCGGTAGTATTAGAAAATAACTTTAATTTTACCTAAGGATAGCTATATTAACAGCTGTTCAAGCACATTCAGGCGCTTTAAGCGCAGTGCCTGTGCCATGGCCACCCCCTTGACGCCTTGCTTAACAAGATCTTCACTGGACACACTCGATATTCTATTTATTGCCTCTAATACCCACTCTTCCTGTGGATAATCCGTTACTCCGTTTTGCTGAAGCTGCCAGTGGCAACGTGCCAAACACAAAAGTGAATCGATACGTTGAGGTCGGCGTAGCACATCCATCGACTCAAGCAACTGTAGCTGCGTTGCAGCGTCCATTTTAGAAAAAGTATGCAGGGATTTAATATGGCGTACCGCTAATTCGGCCAGTTGATAATAAGGCTTGGGCACACGCAACCTCTTAGCCATGGCTTTAAGAGCGCCTATTTCTACGTTCATCGTCAGCGCAGCAAAACGTAGCAACGTTGAATTACTGACCTTGGCGACAGCCACCAATAAATCACGGCAACTTGGCGCGCCCTGTAACCATACTGGCGCTATCTCAGGAAATATCTGCGCCAATGCCCCGCAGTGATCGAGCACATCAAAATACACCTGTGGCTCAAGCTCGGTTAAGGATCGATCGGTCTCTATCCAAACGCGCTCTGCAACTAAAGTGCTTAGCTCCCCTGTCTTTACCATGCTCTGCATCAAGCTGAGGGTTTCAGGTGCTAGACAAAAACCTAACGGGGAAAAACGCGCGGAAAAACGTGCGGCCCTGAGTACGCGGAGTGGATCTTCAACAAAGGCGTCGGTGACATGACGTAATATTTTTTGTTTTAGGTCTCTTACGCCATGGTACGGATCAATAAGCTTGCCGTCGTCACCCTGTGCGATGGCGTTAATCGTTAAATCACGCCGCGCCAAGTCCTGCTCTAAACTAACGTCTGGATTAGCATGTATAGCAAAACCGGTGTAGCCCGGTGCGGTTTTTCGCTCAGTACGCGCAAGCGCATATTCTTGCTTGGTGTCAGGGTGAAGGAAAACAGGAAAATCACGACCTACTTGCAAAAAACCACCATCGAGCATTTCTTGCGGGGTCGCGCCAACCACCACCCAGTCAACATCATTCACTGGCAAGCCCAATAGCTGGTCACGAACAGCACCACCGACACGATAACACTTCATCCCATTACTCGTGACGAGCAAGCTCGCGCAAACGATCAAAGTATTCGCCTTCACTATCAACGGATAAATAACCTGGCACAATGGCTTCAATGCTGCTCGGCTCAATACCAAATAGCGCCGGAAAACTATCCTTGCAAATACTGTCCACTTTCATTGAATCAAGATTATCACGAGTTAATGGCTTTCCTGGCACTAACTCCATAATTCTTGCCATAAGCTCTGACAGGCCATCATTCAAGCTAATTATTTTACGCTTACAAGCAATTATTTTAGCAGTATATTCAAACAACTCTCGCAAACTATATTCTTGGGGGCCACATAAATCATAACGTTGGCCATAGCTCGCTTGCTCAGCAATCGATGTCACCATTGCTGACACAACATCATCCACATAAACCGGTGCAAAACGCGCGTTGGGGGCCGCTAATGGTAGTAATCCAGGGCTTAGACGCAAAAGCATCGCAAAGCGATTAAACAATGAATCCTCTTCACCAAAAATAATAGAAGGCCGAAAACTGGTGACTGCAACATCATGCAGCACATGGACATGGTTTTCTGCCTCACCTTTGCTACGTAGATAAATGCTAGCACCACGTGCTTCATTAGCATTGAGCGCGCTCATGTGTAATAAGCGGCGGACACCGGCACTACGACATGCATGAGCAACCTTGCGCGCCAAATCGACATGGACACTGGCAAAACTGTGTTTAGTTGTTTCGTTAAGCAAGCCAATCAGGTTAACAACGGTATCCATGCCGCTAAAGCATTTAATCAGCGCTTCTTCATCAAAGATATCCGCAGCAATGACGCTCACCGTCGGCAATACCAACAAATGGCGCTGACGCTCAGGGCGACGCGATAGCACCGTGACCTGATAACCCTCGCCTGCCAGGCGATTAACCAGATGCGTACCGACAAAGCCGGAGCCACCCAACACACAAACATGACACTGTTGCTTCACAAACACTCCCCACTTCAAGCCAAACACTCCAACAAGTGCTAGATTGTGGCATACGACACATCTAACCGAAATTTATTCTAATATTGGCCTGTATGCATCGCTACCAATAAAGAACAGCAGACTACACTAAACCTCAATATCTGTTCTACACTCGCTGTACATGATACTCGGTACTGCAACATCGACAATGGAGAAGAGGGATGACATATACATCAACAAACCCAGTCAGTGGCGAGGTAAGCCAACGCTTTGATCTGTGGGATAAGGATCAGCTTGAAAATGCTTTATGCTGTGCTGATAGCGCCAGCAAAGCCTGGAAAACGACCGGCTTTGATAAAAGAGCAGCGCTATTCAATAAACTTGCTACGCAGTTACGTGATGATAAAGAACGTTTGGCGCAAATCATCACCGAAGAAATGGGCAAGCTTATTGGTGAATCACGCACCGAGGTGGAGAAGTGCGCCGCCGTTTGTGACTATTATGCCGAACATGGTGCCGCTTTTCTTGCTGATGAAATCATTGACTCCGATGCCAGCCGCAGCTTTATTGCTTATCAACCGCTTGGCGTTGTATTGGCAGTCATGCCGTGGAATTTCCCGTTATGGCAGGTCATGCGCTTCGCTGTGCCGACACTGATGGCCGGTAATGTCGGGCTACTCAAACATGCTTCAAACGTGCCTCAATGTGCGCTGGCGCTGGAACAATTGTTTGATGATGCTGGCTTTCCAGTGAATGTGTTCCAAACCTTATTAATACCTGCGCCACAGGTTGCCGAGGTCATTGCTGATGAGCGTGTGCATGCTGTCACGCTAACAGGCTCCACCCGCGCCGGACAAATCGTTGCCAGTTGTGCCGGTCAAAATATTAAAAAAAGCGTGTTAGAGCTTGGTGGTTCAGACCCGTTTATTGTGCTTGATGACGCCGATATTACGCTTGCTGTCGATAACGCGGTCAAGTCGCGTTATCTCAATGCCGGCCAAAGTTGTATCGCCGCCAAGCGTTTTATTGTTACGCCAGGCGTGGCAAATGCATTTGTTGCACAATTTAAAACCGCCGTTGCGCAGCTCATGCCTGGCGACCCCAGGTCAGAACAAACAACATTGGCACCGATGGCCAGAATTGATCTACGTGATGAACTACACGAACAAGTCATTGATAGCATCGCCTCTGGCGCTGTCGGCGTGACGGGCTGCCAACCGATAAAGGGTGTTGGCGCCTTTTACAGCGCCTCCATTCTGGATTACGTTACTCCTGCTTGCCGCGCCTACACAGAAGAATTATTTGGTCCCGTCGCCATTGTGATTCGCGCCAAAGACGAAGAGGATGCGATCAATATTGCCAACGAGTCTGAATTTGGCCTCGGCGGTAGCGTCTGGACAAAAAACTCTGCCCACGGCGAACAGCTTGCACGTCGTGTAGACGCTGGGGCTGTATTCGTCAACGGTATGGTAAAAAGTGATCCACGCCTGCCCTTCGGCGGCATTAAACTGTCTGGCTATGGCCGTGAACTGGCGCAACACGGCATTCGTGAGTTTGTGAATGCAAAAACTATCTGGATACGTTAACTACTTCTTACGAAGGAAATATTCAACCTGGACATTATCAACCTCGTTAGCTATCTAGCAATAGGTGCCTTCGCTGGCATCAGTGCTGGCCTATTCGGTATCGGTGGTGGCATTATTGTCGTGCCAGGGCTGGTACTGGCATTTACCGCCCTACAATTTAGCCATGATCATCTCACTCATATCGCCATCGGCACGTCTTTGGCTACGATTATTGTCACCAGTAGCGCATCGGCTTGGGCGCATCATCAACATAAGGCAGTACACTGGCTGCTGGTTTGGCGTTTACTACCGGGTATTATCGTTGGCGCAATAATCGGGGCACTATTCGCTGATAGCCTGTCAAGCGATAGCTTGCACCAACTGTTCGGGCTGCTACTGGTTATTTTAGCCATTAAACTATTGCTTAATCTATCACCAAAAAAAGGCCATTTTACGCCACACAAAATCGAGATGCCTGTCGTTGGCACCCTCATTGGCAGCCTTGCCTCATGTCTAGGTATTAGCGGCGGTGTATTGGCGGGGCCCTACTTTATCTTGCGCGGTCAACCCCTACGTCGTGCCCTCGCAACAGCGTCAGCCGTGGGTGTGCCTATTGCCTTGACTGGCACTATCAGCTTTATCATTACAGGATCCGATACCACCGGACTACCAGCCATGAGCAGTGGCTATGTTTATTGGCCTGCGTTCGCAACGATTAGTGCAGCAACGCTGGTGTGCGCGCCCATCGGCGCCCGTCTGGCATACAAACTCAATCCCGTAATATTGAAAAAAGCATTTGCCTTGCTACTTATCGTCATCGGCATAACCATGCTTTTCGGCTAGCTGCCTCATATCAATTTAGCAACCAATACAATAGTACGGCGCGGGAAAGTAGGCTAAAATTAGGGTTTTGCGCCTATTGCTAACCGGAGTTACCATCCCATGTCCAAACTTGTCACGCCGCACGGTGCGGATCAGCTTAAACCCTTATTACTGGAAGGCGCAGCACGCGACGCAGAATTAGCCCGCGCCGCCAAACTGCCTCAGGTGCAAATTAGCTCACGCGAAGTGGGTGATCTCATCATGTTAGGTATTGGTGGTTTTACTCCGCTCGATGGCTTTATGGGTAAAGCGGACTGGCAGGGTGTATGCGATAACTACACTATGACCAGTGGTTTGTTTTGGCCTATTCCCATTACACTTTCTACCGACCAAAGCACAGCTGACACAATTAACACTGGCGACGAAATTGCTTTAGTCGACAGCGAAAGCAACGAGGTCATGGCCACCATGACCGTTAGCGAAAAATACGCTATTGATAAAGCACACGAGTGCGAAACCGTATTTAAAACCACAGACACCGAACACCCTGGTGTACAGATGGTTATGGCACAAGGCGACATTAATCTCGCTGGCCCAGTTAAGGTCTTATCGCAAGGTGGTTTCCCGACAGCTTTTAGCAACTATATGACGCCAACAGAAACGCGCACCCTGTTTGAAGCAAAAGGCTGGAGCACCGTCGTTGCCTTTCAAACCCGTAACCCCATGCACCGCTCACACGAATATTTGGTCAAGGTTGCTATCGAAACCTATGACGGCGTTATGATCCATTCACTGCTCGGCAAACTGAAACCTGGCGACATCCCTGCTGATGTACGCTCCGATGCCATCGGTACATTAATCAAAAATCACTTTGTTGATGACACCGTCATTCAATCAGGCTACCCGCTCGACATGCGTTACGCCGGCCCACGTGAAGCCTTATTGCACGCCTTGTTCCGCCAAAACTATGGTTGCTCACATTTAATTGTTGGTCGCGACCACGCCGGTGTGGGCGATTACTATGGCCCATTTGACGCTCACCATATTTTTGATGAAATCCCTGATGACGCATTACAAACGCAAGCGTTGAAATTGGATTGGACGTTTTGGTGTTACAAATGTGGTGGCATGGCGTCAATGCGCACTTGTCCACATGATGCTGGGGATCGCTTACTGTTGTCTGGTAGCAAGCTACGTAAAATGCTATCGGAAAATGATGACGTGCCCGCCGAATTTAGCCGTCCCGAAGTACTCAAAATTCTACGTGAGTACTATGCCAGCATTAAAGAGGAAGATAAGGTTGAAGTGACGCTGAGCGGTCATTCAGCACGCTGATACAGATATAAAGCAAAAAGGTATCCCTGATGATATGCAGAGATACCTTTTTATTGAGGCTACAAAAGAGCCTGTCAAGCCTAGCCCTTATTTTTCCCCGCACCAGTAACAATGCTTACGAGAGTAAATAATAGCGCAATCGAAATCCCAACGATGACAAATTTCAGCGCGAACATATCATTCGTCTCCTTATAGAAATACTCATCTTTCATTAAACTGTTAGGATCTTTAGACACATGACTAGCAGCACCACTAGCAGCAGCTATAACGCTGGTATCAGCGACCACAACGCTCATATACGACCCCGCAGCAAACAGCATACCGAGCAACAATGGCAACATCTTGATAAATTTCATTTGGTTTACCTCAACTCCCTAATCGGGCACCTTAACAACCACCCGGCTATATCACCTAGCGGCGAAAGCGGGTTAGGATACTATTGTTTGGTTAAGAAAGGCAGCCTTCACCCTCATTTTTCATGAAAACAGTCGATTTAAACGACAGATTTTTGACCTTGCCCCACTACTATATCTTGTGCACAACTTATACACAGAATATCCCCTTAGCAAGTTATTGATTTTGTTATAATTTTTATAAGTAGTTGATTTAAATAGTATAATTTATTTTATTTGATCTATTGACGTGACCTTGACACGAGCGTAGCCTTAGCAGCTCACCACAATATGTTGTGGTTTCTTGATTCTTCTGTACCAACGCAAATAACACCAAAAAAACTAGGGGAGCATTTGTGAGCGAGCAGGTTCAACTCAAAGTCGTTGCAACGAATAAAACGATTTCCATGCAGGATGCCTCAGCCGATATCTGGGACAAAAAATACCGTCTTAAAACCCGCAACGGTGAAAACGTCGATGCCGATATAGATGGCACCTATCAACGTGTCGCACACGCCTTGGCCGATGTCGAAACCAGCGAAGAAAAACGTGCTGAATGGTATGAGAGTTTTCTCTGGGCTCTGCGCCACGGCGCCATTCCGGCCGGACGTATTATATCTAACGCTGGCGCACTAGCTCACAAGCCTGCCACCTCAACCATTAACTGTACCGTTTCTGGCACCATCGAGGATTCCATGAATGGCATCCTCAGCATGGTTCACGAAGCTGGCCTGACGCTAAAAGCCGGTTGTGGTATTGGTTACGAGTTTTCCACCTTGCGACCCAAAGGAGCTTATGTCACCGGTGCCGGTGCCTACACCTCTGGGCCGCTTTCTTTTATGGATATTTACGACAAGATGTGCTTTACCGTCTCCTCCGCCGGCGGCAGACGGGGCGCCCAAATGGGCACTTTCGATGTTGGTCACCCCGATGTGCTGGATTTTATTCGCGCCAAACGCGAAGACGGTCGCTTACGTCAGTTCAACTTATCGCTGTTAATTACCGATGACTTTATGCAAGCCGTGATGGAAGAGGGTGATTGGCAACTGGCCTTCCCGTTAACACGAAAAGAGGTCCAAACCGATAATATCGACCTTAAAAACGACAGCAACATTCTCTGGCGCGAGTGGCCTAGCCACGGTAGCTATGTCTGTAACGAATCTGGCCTGGTTGCCTGTAAAATCTACCAAACATTGCCTGCCCGTCGCCTGTGGGACGCCATCATGGCGTCGACCTATGACTTTGCTGAGCCTGGCTTTATCCTCATCGACAATGT
>CAYURS010000026.1:0-9106 GCA_964447165.1 uncultured Thiotrichales bacterium | reverse complement strand
CTTAATCGTTTGGCGCCACAAGACGTGGATATTTACGTCAAGATTGAGTCGTTTAATCCTATGGCCTCGGTTAAAGATCGTCTTGCCTATGCCATTATTAAAGATGCGCGTGATAGTGGTGTACTTAAACCCGGCCAGACCGTCATCGAGGCAACATCGGGTAATACAGGTATTGCACTTGCCATGGTCTGCGCAGTGATGGGGCATCCCTTTGTCGCGACGATGGTAGAAACGTTTTCTATTGAACGACGCCAGCTGATGCGTGCATTGGGTGCTAAGGTAATTTTGACACCTAAAGAAGAGCGTGGCACCGGCATGGTACAGCGCGCTAAAGATCTGGCCAAACAACATGGTTGGTTTATGGCGCTACAGTTTGAAAATCCTGCTAATCCAGCATACCACCGCAATACTACCGCAGCAGAAATACTGATAGATTTTTCTGGTGAGCGACTCGATTATTTTGTTACCGGTTGGGGCACTGGTGGCACATTAACCGGAGTGGGTGAGGTGTTAAATGTGGCAAGACCTGAGACGAAGATTATCGCTGCCGAACCTGAAACTGCATCTATGCTAGCAGGTAAGGATTGGAGCCCACACAAGATTCAGGGATGGACGCCAGATTTTGTGCCTAGTGTGCTCAATAAAAGCATAGTCGATCAAATCGTGCCAGTGTCTGATGAGAAAGCTATTGAAATCTCCTTAGCACTGGCTCAAAGCGAAGGCATATTTGTTGGTATTTCTGCCGGTGCAACGTTGGCTGCTGGGCTTGAAGTGGCCAACAATGCTGAAAAGGGCAGTGCCATGCTGGTTATGTTACCGGATACGGGCGAGCGTTATTTGAGTACGCCCTTATTTGCTGGCATCAATGAAGGCTCTGATGATGAGTGGTTGGCAAACTTATAAGACCTGATGCACCGCTACATTGTTTTGCGGTTTAGCCGATAGACTACGTACAGTTACTTTTATTGGTGACATAACACATGGCTTGAGTCGGTAGACAGTGTCCGTTGATTCCGATGTAATTTATTAGCAAGTATTAATCATTATGGCATTGCCTGTTTTTTACTCATTTCGCCGTTGTCCCTATGCTATGCGCGCGCGTCTGGCTTTGGCTTATGCGCAATGCCAGGTAGAGCTACGTGAAATAGTCTTGCGTGATAAACCGCAACATATGGTCGAAATTTCACCAAAAGCGACAGTGCCAGTGTTGCAGTTACAAGACGGGCGTATCATAGATGAAAGTTTTGACATCATGCAGTGGGCCTTGCAGAAAAATGATCCAGAGCAATGGTTAGCCTGTAAAACGGATAGCACAGCAGATGTTTTAACCTGGCTAGCTAACGAAACCGATGTCGACGGGCATTTCAAACGGTCTTTAGATCGTTATAAATATAACGATCGATTTCCAGAACAAACGATGGAGAGTTATCGTGCTGAAGGCGAAGCGACCATCGCTAAACTAGAAGCCAAATTAGAGGGTAATGAATATCTACTTGGTGAGCGTAATAGCCTAGCTGATATGGTGGTATTACCCTTTGTCCGACAATTTTCTCACGTCGACAGGACGTGGTTTGCACAACGCCCCTATCCAAATGTACAGAGATGGTTGAATCGCTTTGTTGAATCAGACTTGTTTCTTAGCGTAATGAAAAAACATAAGCCGTGGCAAGAAAATGATGCGCCAATCGTATTTCCACACGCGTAATGGTAACGCTATTCTATATTCATGACCCAATGTGTAGTTGGTGCTGGGGTTACCAGTCAGTGTGGCAAGATTTATTACAAAACATGCCTGAGAACATTAGTGTTAACTATGTGTTGGGTGGTTTAGCCCAAGACAGTGATAAGCCCATGACTGAGGATATGCAGTCGACAATACAGGCACATTGGCACCGCATACAAAATGAGTTAGGCACCGAATTTAATTATGATTTTTGGCGGCATTGCCAGCCACGGCGCTCGACTTATCCTGCTTGCCGTGCTGTTATCGCCGCAGCGAAACAGAACGCAGGTATTGCAATGATACTGGCTATTCAGCGGGCTTACTATCTCAGAGCAATGAACCCATCGAACAATGAGATATTATGTGTTCTGGCAGAAGAATTAGCGCTTGATGTAGAGATGTTTCGAGCTGATCTTGTATCAGCTAGCACAGAGAAGCGTTTGCAAGAACAGATCACTTGCTCACGTAGCCTTGGCGTGAATGGTTTCCCCTCGCTAGTGTTGAATTATAATAACGAGTTACATCATTTGGCGATAGACTATAAAAGCTATCAAACGACACTAAAACAGATCGCTGATATTTTGCCCTAGTCTCTATTAATATCTTGAACCAAGATCCACGGTTTAACCACGACTGACCATACGCTCGCGCTGCTGTCATGCCATGCTATCGCCTGTTCATCACTGACATGCGCAACCTTTTTTGCGTCCATCCATGCTTTGAATTGACCAGAATCATTTTGTGATAGTGCATAGGCGACATCGATAAGTGCTAATTCGGGAGAGACATAGACCACAGAGCCCGCAGCAAAAAAACGCTCCAGGTCTTGCCAAGCAATTTTTGCTGTTTCAAAATTAATTTTGCCTTTTTCAACAGCTTCCCGTTGTTCTTCTTCTTTGTTTGCATCCATGTGTGTATTTTATACTGTCTAGGTCTCAAGCATGATATCTTTTGTCGGCTACTATCGCACCAGAGCACACATCCCCCTATAATCCCCGCATGATCCGATTAATTAATGTCAGCCTTCAGCGCGGCACGCAACTATTATTTGAAAATGCTGATTTGACTATTCACCTAGGCGGTAAAGTGGGCGTGATTGGTGCCAATGGCAGCGGTAAATCCAGCCTCTTTAAGCTATTTCTGAGTCAGCTACATGTTGATGCTGGTGAGTTGATTATGCCTGGTCAGTGGCGCGTCGCCCACATGGCGCAAGAGGTTTCTGTTTCACAGCGCTCAGCGGTAGACTATGTGCTTGATGGCAATAAAGAATTACGTCAGTTACAAGCAGCGATAGCACAACAAGAGGCCGCGGAATCACACGATCAGCTTGGTGAGCTGTACGCAAAACTCGATGCCTTGGATGGTTTTAATGCCCACTATCGTGCCGAGCAATTATTGCATGGTTTGGGTTTTAACCAGCCTCAATTGGCTAACTCAGTAGCCTCATTCTCTGGTGGTTGGCGTATCCGTTTGAACCTTGCCCAGGCCTTGATGTGTCCATCTGACTTGTTATTACTCGATGAGCCGACCAACCACTTGGATTTAGATGCGTCAGTATGGTTGGAACAATGGCTGCGTAATTACGAAGGAACGTTGCTTATTATCTCGCATGACCGTGATTTCCTTGATAATGTGGTAAGCAGCATTGCTCATATTGAGCACAGGAAATGCTGGAGTTATAAGGGTAATTACTCAGCCTTTGAGAAATTGCGCGCTGAACGTTTAGCGCAGCAACAAGCGACTTTTGAGAAACAGCAACGACGCAAAGCAGAAATCCACCAGTTTGTCGCACGCTTTAGCGCCAAGGCGAGCAAGGCACGCCAGGCACAAAGTCGTATAAAAGAATTGCAGCGTATGGAAGATATCGCTCCTGCGCATGTCGATTCACCCTTCGATTTTCATTTCTTTGACAGTAAACCAAGTTATAGTGCATTAACCAGCTTGCATGATGCTGACTTGGGTTACGCTGGGCAGCCAGTTATTGGTAAGGCCAATGTCGAGTTATTGCCCGGTAGCCGTATTGGTTTACTTGGTCCCAATGGCGCAGGTAAATCAACACTAATTAAAAGTCTGGTCGGCAGCTTGCCACTGCTTGGTGGTGAGCGTAAACAAAGCGACAACTTAATGCTGGGTTATTTCGCCCAGCATCAACTTGAAGCACTTGATGTAGCGGCTAGCGCACTATTGCATATACAGCGCTTATCACCAGATGCACGCGAACAAGAGATACGGAATTTTCTTGGTGGTTTTAATTTTCATGGTGATAAAGCCACCAAATCTATTGGTAATTTTTCGGGTGGTGAGAAAGCGCGTCTTGCGTTATCACTGATCGTTTGGCAAAAACCGAATTTATTACTGCTTGATGAGCCGACCAACCATCTTGACCTTGAGATGTGCCATGCGCTTACTGTTGCTTTACAAAGTTATAATGGTGCCTTGGTGGTGATTTCGCATGACAGACATTTATTGCGTAACACGGTAGATCAATTTTACCTGGTCGTAGACGCTAAGCTAACAGAGTTTGATGGTGATATTAGTGATTATCAGCAATGGTTAAAGAGTCATGGTCGAAAAACAGATGAGGGCAAAAAGGCTAGCGATAAAAACACAACTAACAACAAAAATAATACACTACCACTTGCTTCACTGTCTGTCTCGCCACTTATTTCTAAGGTAGATAAAAAACAACAACGACAAGATTCTGCATTAAAGCGCCAGCGTTTAAAGCCATTGCGTAATCAGATAAAGAAATTAGAGCAACGAATAGAAAAAAAACAAATACAAATGGGTGAAGTCGAACAACAACTGGCTGATAATTCACTCTATCAAGAATGTAATAAAGACCTATTAACGGAGACACTGTATGAACAACGTCAATTACAGCAAGAGCTTAATCGTTGCGAAGAAGAATGGATAAACTTAAGTGATGAATATGAGCAACTTCACCAACAGTAGGCGCTTTGGGCGACGTGAGGATAACTGATGTTTTGTAATGTAACTCTCGATGAACTTTTAATTAAAGCATTGGCTAAGCTCAATATTGACCAGCCAACACCAGTGCAGGCCAAAACGATCCCCTATGCTCTGGAGAAAACAGATCTGTTGGTCAGCGCGGCAACAGGTAGTGGTAAAACCATCGCTTTTTTATTGCCAACAATGCAACAGTTATTGCAAAACCCAGATACCCAGAGCGGTACACGTGCTTTGATTCTTGTGCCGACGCGTGAGTTGGCACAGCAAATTTATGGTCAGTGTGTGGCCTTGGGTAGTTATACTCAATTAACGTTCGGGTTGGTTATTGGCGGCGAGAGCTTTAGTCGCCAAAAGGCCATGTTTAGAAAAAATCCTGAAATCATCATCGCAACCCCCGGTCGTTTGATCGACCATCTTGACAATGACAACCCTTATTTTGATGACCTTGAAGTGCTCATTCTTGATGAGGCTGATCGTATGCTTGATATGGGTTTTAGCGATGATGTATTGGCGATTGCGGCACGCTGCAATGAACAACGCCAAACCTTAATGTTTTCAGCAACCCTGGGGCATAGTGGCGTACGTGGTGTTGCTGCACAATTGCTGAGTGACTCCATCGTGCTGACACTGGATACCGTGCGAGATAAACACGAGAATATTCGCCAGCAGATTGTCACGGCCGATGATGATGCACATAAAGTGAAACTGACAGCATGGCTTTTAAAGGAAGAAAAGCCAGAAAAGGCCTTGGTCTTTGTTAATAAAAAAACACAAACAGAGAGCCTGGCCGGGCATTTACGCCATGTTGATATTTACACGGCATATTTGCATGGTGATATGGACCAGCATCAGCGGGCGCATGTGATGCGACGTTTCCATGATGGTAAAATTCAGGTATTAGTGGCGACCGACGTTGCTGCACGTGGCCTTGATGTCAAAGGCATTGACTTAGTGATTAATTTCGATATGGCGCGCAATGCCAAGGACTATGTGCACCGTATTGGTCGTACCGGTCGCGCGGGTGAGACAGGTTTAGCGGTATCTCTCATTGATCATAACGAATGGAACATAATGAGTGGTGTTGAGCGTTATCTTAAGCAAACGTTCGAACGGCGCCGTATCAAAGAATTACAGGGAAAATATAGCGGGCCGAAGAAAACCAAGGCATCAGGTAAAGCAGTGGGCGCGAAGAAAAAAAAGAAAACGCTTAAAGACAAAGCAAAAATGAAGTCAGCGCAACGTCATAGAAACAAGAAACAGATAGGCAAACCGAAAAAGAAAACTGCCAAGGCAAAGGGTCAAGATAATAGTGGTCGTAAAAAACTACTGACAGGTGGAGATGGTTTGTCAGCACCCAAACGACGTGATTAACTTTAGAGATACAAGAGGTTTCTTAGCGCAGGGCTGATTTTAATGTCTAATGTGATACCGTTTAAAAAGCCTTCCTTAAAAAAGAAAGCAAAAGAAAAAACCCTATGTTCAAATGGCTTTCATAAATGGAGGGTGGTGACTAATAATCAGTTTGATACAAAGTCGGGTAAGCTTATTACAGCCTATTGCTGCGAACGCTGTGGCAAAATAAAAAATAAAGCGCACTAATCGATTGTTTGTAAAGTTGTTGCTAGTGCAGTAGATCTTAGGCCTTACTTTCCCGTTTGCCAATATTAGAAGTTGTATTTCTGTGGTGCCGGTATTGCCACCACACCTTAAAAATGGTTGATAAAATCCCTTTACCAGCGCCGATAACACCAGAGACAGTGCCACTGATTTTTGAGACGCCAATGCGGCGTTTGCAGTCGACAGCTATTTCTTTGATTTTATAATTGTGTTCTAAGGCCTTCGCTTGCATCTCGACTGTCCAGCCAAAGCTGCGATCTTGCATCTTTAGGGCATCGAGTTTGGTTTTACAGATTGCCCGGTAAGGGCCAAGGTCGGTCACTTTTTTTCGATAGAGAAGAGTCAGTATCCAGCAAGCAAGTGTATTACCAAAGCGCTGGGCTGTACTCATTGCATTGGCTTCAATATAGCCTAGTCTACGCGAGCCAATGGCCAGATCAGCGCCATCGCTAATGGCTTTACATAAGTCATGCGCTTGTAGTGGATTGCAAGAGTTATCGCCATCAACAAATAAAATGATATCGCTATGTTTAGATAATGCGGCTAGGGCTGTTAGACAAGCAATACCATAACCTGCGACAGGCTGTTTAACGACACGTGCCCCATGTAATCTTGCAATGTGCAGCGTATTGTCCGTTGAGCCATTATCACAAACGATAATGTCGTCGATTAATGGTTTGTTGCTCGCGTTACGTAGTCGGCTGAGGCCGGACACTACCCGGCCTATTGCCTTTTCTTCATTTTTGGCAGGAATAATGACAGAGATATGATGTTGATTAAGCATAAAACTTAGAGTTTAAAGCGTTTGCGCATGTAATATTTCAGTGCGCGATGCTCTTGTTTAGACAATGATTGACGCAGGGTTTTGTCTCGTTTTGCCTGTTTATATAGATTTTTTGCCTCTTGCTTCGATAGCCTGGACTGGTTAATGATGCAACCAGTGCAATTGACATTATTTTTATAAACTTGCTTACCTAATGCATAGCGTTGGCTATCGATCTTTGTGGCGTTACTGCTGCTACCGCCACCATAGCTTCCACCGCCTGAGGCGAGTGCAGCACCACTGATGAATAAGGTCATCAATAGCAATAATAAAGTGCTTGTTCTCTTAGCGTGCTGCATGGCAAGGTTTCGTGATACGGTCATCATGGTTATTTCTCTATAGGTCAGAGGGTTAGATGGGTCAATTTGCTATTTCATGGTTCTGCTAACAGAATTGTTAGTGAATCTTATAGCTAACTCATGTCAAAAATGCCACGAAATTATGTCGTTTTATTCATAAATCTGTGTGGGGCCACAACAGCACTGGTCTACCTGTCTGCGGTGATACTACAGAATAATGGTGAAGCCGTTGGCTTATATCAGTTTTTAATCGCTGAATTATTGCTGATTGCGCTATGGCTGGCTGCGTTTGGCGTCGGTAGGGGTTTTAACTGCATAAAATCGATACTGTTATGGGCATTGATATTCCGTGTTATCGGGCTCTGGGGGTTACCAATACTGGAAGATGATTGGTATCGTTACCTTTGGGATGGTTATCGCTTTGTCACAGATGGCACGCCCTATGGTGTGGCACCATCGGCTTTTTTCGTCAGTGAAAATTTACCTGGCCGATTTGCTGAAATTGTTAGCCAGATTAATAACCCCGACCTACCGACAATCTACGGTCCAACACTGCAATATGTCTTTGCTCTGGCCTATCTAATCAGCCCGGGTGAGTTGTGGGGTTTGAAGCTGATTATGTTGTGTGCTGATCTAGGCTTGATCGCAATTTTATTGCGTCTAGCGCCGGTTGGATATGTATTACTCTATGCTTGGAGCCCCTTGGTAATCAAAGAAATTGCCTTTACTGCGCACCCTGATGGCATCGGCGTGTTTATATTGTTGGCAGCATTGTTTTTACGGTCACGACACTACTATGCTGCGGCAGTTGTTGTTGCTGCGTTGGCTGTTGCGGCCAAGGTGTTTGCGTTACTCATTGTACCCTGGGTTTTATGGCGCTTGCCAGTAAAATATTGGTTATTATTTTTTGTCAGCTTGATCGTGGTGTATTTGCCCTTTATCGTACAAGGTAGCAGTGATTTTTTCAGTCTTTTTGTGTTTGCCCAATACTGGGAGTTTAATGCAGCACTTTATGCAATAGCGAATTTATTTTTTTCTAATAGTGTTGCTAAATTATCGTTAGCCATTATTTTTCTTGCTTGGCTAGGGTGGTATTTTTTCCATAGCCAAAAACAACAAATTTTTTTGATGCCTCGGGCAGATTGGGTCTTTGGATTGTTTTTGTTGATCTCACCCGTCATTAATGCCTGGTACTGGCTCTGGGTATTACCGTTTGCAGTGATTTTTCCCAGTAGATGGGCATGGACGGCGTCTGCTGCATTATTACTGTCTTATGGTGTTGGCTTGCATATACCGGGCTCCGAGCTGGGCGCCTATGAAATGCCTGTGTGGATACGCATTGTAGAATTTTCGATAATTGCCATTGCCTTATTGTTCGATCGACAGAATCGGCGAAAAATAGTGCATAGAGCACGGTCTTGAGCTGATAGAATACGCCCTGAGGTGATGCTAGCGCATTACCGAGGAAGTACCCTTGGGGTGCGCCGCCTTACACTATTGAAATAGTAGCCGTTATGATCAAGACTCGCTTTGCCCCTAGCCCGACTGGTTATCTCCATGTTGGTGGCGCACGTACCGCACTATATGCCTGGTTATATGCACGACACTATGGCGGTCAGTTTGTGCTGCGTATTGAAGACACCGATCGCGAGCGATCAACACCCGAATCAG
>CAYURS010000025.1:3025-9172 GCA_964447165.1 uncultured Thiotrichales bacterium | reverse complement strand
CTCCTTCAAATCGCTACATTGACACCGTTATTTTACCTGCGCAAGGTACTCACTTAGCCTTTCCTTGTTTTGGAAAACATTCATTGTAGAAACAACTTTCTTAGCATCCTCGAGATTAGTTGTTGCTGAACCAACCTGGATTATGCCAGCCATACCCAGCCCTGTGTGTGGCAAGCAGGAATAGACAACGACACCTTCTTCCGTTAGCGTTATAGAGAAATCCTTGTTCATGCCTCCTTGCCAACTGTTGCCGCTGGGTGTCAGCTCGGATTTCACCAAGTGTGACTTGTCAGTTGCTATAAACGTTACCGTATCGCCTTTGGCTACCTTGAGGAAACCGGGCTCGAAGACGAATGCGCCATCCGCACCTTTATTAAGCATTTTAATCTTGTGATTGGTACCAGACATTGCTTTCTCAGTCTTGGCCATTTTATCATGGCCATCCGCACCCTTATCCATAGTGGCATCGACCGCATCACCCACTATTTCCTTGCCATCGTCAATCATCTTGGCACCTTTATCCATCACATCGGCGGCCAGGGTATTGCCGTAAATTAGCATACCGACAGTGAATAAAATGGTAATGGTTGTTTTCTTCATGATAGTTATCTCCTGATTTATGTTAAAAGTAACCTTGCAATATAAATACCCCGAGTAAGCACTGTAAAAACGGTACTTCTCCCGCTATAAAAGATTCCGGGGACAAATCTTTCAGTCTCTACCTGAGCAAATTTTCTTGCCCAGAAGATTTCTTGAGGCAAGCGATATGCCAATACGATATTCAGAAACTCTGATGCTCTCGCCATTTTTTTACTAATTGTTACACGACAATGTCTTAATTTTAGTTAGTTATAATAATTACTTTTTTCTTCTTCGAAAGGAAAATGAGTTAACGCATATTTCTTTGGTAAATTATAAAATTCACTGATATTTTTAGCATTAACGATATTGCTGGTGGCGCCAGCCATAAGTGTTTGCCCATTTTTAATGAAGATAGTGTTATCTGTAAAATAGTATGCAAGGTTAATGTCATGCATAATAATAACAACAGTGAGATGATGTGTTTTGCAGAGCTGTTGTATAAGTTCCAATAATTGATATTGATGTTTTAAATCCAGAGAAGATGTGGGTTCATCAAGGAACAAGAAACTGTTTTCTTGATTCCAAATTTGAGCCAATACCCTGGCAATTTGCACGCGTTGTTGCTCACCGCCTGATAAAGTTGGGTAGCTTTGGTCTTTTAATTTCCATGCATCAACACTTTTTAGTGTTTGGCAGACAATATCCAGGTCAGCTTCCGTTTCGTTTCTATCGATATACGGGTTTCTCCCCATTAAAACAATTTCTAGGGCTGTAAAGGGGAAGGTAATAGGGTTGGATTGCGAGAGAATAGCTCGTCTTCGGGATAAGCTCTGTAGCGAGTAACTTTCGATTGGTTTGCCATCCAACATTACCTCCCCACGCTGTGGTGAGATGGTGCCGGTCAAACATTTAAGTAAAGTTGATTTTCCCGCGCCATTAGGGCCAAGTATTGCAGTAATCTGGCCGACTTTTATATTTAAATTAATATTATCAAGTATGGTCTTATTGTTGATAGTGTAGCCAAGGTTACGCACTTCGATCATATGCCGAACCTTGTAGAATAGTGTTTGACTAGCAGCCAAAGAAAAAATGGCCCGCCAATCAGGCTGGTAATAATACCAACAGGCATTTCTGCCGGAGAGACGACTGTTCGGGCAAAGGTGTCAGCAACAATTAATAATAAGGCACCAAGCAGTGCAGAAGCAGGGATGAGTAGCCGGTGGTCAGGGCCAATAGTGAGGCGAATTAAATGAGGTACAACCAGTCCAACAAAAGAAATGATGCCGCTGACGGCTACTGCGGCACCCACTGACATGGCAGTACAAATAATGATAGTGTATTTTAAACGTTCGCTGTCTACGCCTAAATGTTTGGCTTCATTCTCGCCAAGTAAAAGAATATTAAGTGACCTGGCATTACGAATCAAGATTAATGCAGCAGGAATAATAAGAGTTGCTGCTACCAGCACAGCTGGCCACAATGCACTACCAAGGCTACCCATTGCCCAAAACGTCAATGCGCGTAATTGATTGTCATCGCTAAGATAGATAAGAAAGCCGTTGGCTCCACCTGCTAATGCACTGATAGCAATGCCTGCCAGCAACATATACATAACCGAAAATGTGCCCGCAAGCCTGGCGAATCGAAAAACGATCAGGCCTGTAATGAGGGCGCCAACAAAAGCTGCAACACTCAGCCCATAGAGGCCAAAAAAACTACTGCTTGGTGCGACCAAAACAATAACGATTGATACAGCCAGGGCTGCGCCACTGAGTATACCAATCAATGATGGATCAGCCAGGGGGTTACGAAACAAACCTTGCATGGCAGCGCCTGAAATGGCTAACGAGGCGCCGACAATTGCTGCAAGTAGCACTCGAGGTATACGAATGGAATACAGAACAGCTTCTTGTTGGTTTGTTAACGTACCTGTTAACAGATTGCTTAAGGGAATATCCACTGCACCCGTGGCAATAGCCACAATGGCTACAATAACCAGTGTCGCCAACAATAAAAATAATACCGGCACCCTTAAGCGAACAAAGAATAAAGGCAAGGTGATGCGTTTGGCCAATATATTCATATCGCTATGCTTATAATTCCTGAATCTTCTGGTTAAGTTCTAACGCGGCTTCTACGGCGCGCGGTCCAAAGCCTAATATTTTGAGTGAATCTATAGCAATGATGTTGCCTTTTTGTGCGGCAGGGGTAATGGCGATGCCCGGTGATTTTAATAACGAATCTTTGCCGCCTATTTGCTCTAACCCTTGCGATGTCATGAGTATGATTTCTGGTTTGAGTACGACCATCGATTCAGGGCTGAGTGGTTTATAACCATCATAGTCAGTGACAACATTGTTAGCGCCCGATAAACTAATGATGCTGTCGGCAGCTGTATTTCTTCCAGCGACCATGGGTGCACCACCACTTAGCTGCATAATAAACATAACGCTTTTTGATTCAGGATTATCGCTAATGGTTTGTTGTAATACTTTGTGGGTGTTTTCTATTGAGGCAATTAGTGTTGCACCATTATCTTCATGATTAAGCGCTTTAGCGATATTTCTAATGTTGTGTTTAACGTCGTCTAGTGAGCGCCCTGCCTTATTTATCAGAAAAGGTACGCCAGCAGATTGCAATTGTTTCAATATGGCAGGAGGGCCTGATTCTTCACTCAGAATTAATAAATCAGGATTGAGTGACAATATTCCTTCGGCCGATAGAGCGCGTTGATAACCTACTTTAGGTAAGGAATTTGCAGCAGCAGGATAGTAGCTGGTGGTATCACTGCCCACCAGTAGCGTGTCTGCACCAATGGCATAGACGATCTCGGTCAACGATCCACCAACAGATATGACGCGCTCGGCGGCATGGCTGGAAAGGGGGGTTAATAGAATAAAAGCCCAATATAAAAATATTCTCATTAGCTTACTCCGTTGTCTGTAAATGACTATTCGCTGTGTTGTTGCATTAAAATATTTGCAGTAGCAATATTTTTTGACTGTAAATAAGTTAATATCTGTAATAGTTTTTCTATAGTGACATCTTTGTCCCCAGCAATAATGAATTCATGCCCAGGTTTTTGCTTGATTGCATCGGGGATTGCATTTTTTAACAAATCGAAACTGGAAATCTTTTCCCCGTCTATTCGGTAAAACCCCTTATGCAGTTCGAGCACGATATTTTTCGGTTGGCTGCTTGCTGTAAAGTCCTCTGATACACTTTCCGGCAACACTAAATCCAGTGAAGGAAATACAGAACCAGCAGTGAGCAAAAAGAACACCAGCAAGATAAATAATATATCCAGTAATGGCGTTAAATCAGCCGCCAGCTCATGCGACGAATGCTGATTTTGCGTCATTTCCCCTGCGTTGATCATATGCTAAGAGGCGCCTGGGCTGTATCATCAGGCGTTAACAGGGAGGTACTATTTTTTTCCAGCTCATAGGACATTGATAATTTATTTAACTGTAGAAAAAAATTATCAAGTTGACGCTGGGCAATATGATGAAAACTATGTGCCATTAATAGCGCAGGCAGTGCAATTATTAACCCCACAGCAGTGGTTAACATGGCTTCCCATAAGCCACCCGCAATCATATTGGGGGATACTGGAGTCGTTTGTGAAGCAATAACTTTGAATACGCTAATAATTCCAAGTATGGTGCCCAATAGCCCGAGCATTGGGCTAATAGTTCCAATGATACGTAGTGGCGCAACACCACTAAAATAGGGGCGTCGCAGCTCATTAATTATTATGCTGACCAATTCATCACGTATTGGCTTTGGTTTGGATTTGTTTTCTTCTAATGCAGCCATTAAATATTGATAACGTGATTTTTCTGTTAGCCATATTTTCATAATAAATAAGCTTCGTTCAAAGCATATGGCCAGCGTCAGCACAGAGCAAATCGCTAATGGCCAGGCCATTAAGCCAAGTTGGGCAAACCATTCAGGCAACATGTGCGACCTCCTTTTCGGGTATTTGTGCAACAATAGCGCGCCACTCATCCAGCTCTTTGATGCCTGGTTTACGCTTGCCAAAAAATGTTGCAATCAATTCGCTATCTAAATTAAATATCTCTAATGCAGTGACAATGCCATCCTCAGTAGGCTTTTTAGTTACCCATGTGTGAGCTATGCCTTCTTCATTTAGGTGAAGGTTAAACATGGGGTCAAGTACGTTGTACCATTCACCGTGTTCAAGCAGCTTATTGACTGGGCCAGTGTGAATTTGAAGACAGCCACGGTTACCAACAAAGACCATGATTTCACATTGTTTACGTTGTGCCAGTTCTAGAATGCACCGTGCTGAATCATTTTCAACCTCGTAAGCAAGGTCACTACCTATTTTTCGTAATGCTTGTTGGCGGCCCACTTTAAATTTTTTCAACATGGGCAAAAAATCATGCGTGTCTTTAAGATTTTTCCATGTGCTGCGCAAAGCAGGCCAATCGATATTTTCATCAGGACGGTCTGCGGTTTTTTTCTTATAGTCTTTGATATCGATACAGGTGTTTTGTTCAAGGTGGCGATGAGTGACTAATAATTTATCGTAAGCATCTTCACTGGATTTCGAGGTTAAATATATTTTGTGCACAGCTTGGCCTGATTTATCAAAGAATTGCAGGCTTTTACGTGGTCCGCCTCGTGTTTGTTCAATAGCAGCAAAGTTGAATCGCCAGTGGCTCATGAACAAACGTAAGTCAATATCTGAATTAACAAACAAACCATGACGTATTTTCTCTTTCCCAAAAAAACTTGGATTCTCGTAAATGCCTTTACGTTCATGTACACAATACTCATTTCGTGTTAAAGCCATAACTTCGCCAAGAGATGATAGGCTAATTAAAATAATCTCTGCGTTATCCAGTAATCTTATTGCGTCATCACCGACTCTGGAAGCTAGCAATTCACCTTCTGTGACACCCAATTTCTGAGCAGCATTGCGTGCGCGCATATTGGGTTCTTGCTGCTTTAATTTTTCATAACGTTGCTTGATATCATTTTCTATATTAATAGCAGGGCTAGAGACTGATTGATTCATAAATTGCACCTTATTTAGTTAATGAATAATGAAACGTACTGGTACACTTACCCAGCTTGTGATGGCACTTCCGTTCATATTAGTAGGTTCAAATTGCCATTTTTTCACCGCTGACAATGCCGCCCTATCTAACAAACGGTAACCCGAAGATTCAGCTATTTTTAATTTCTCTGGTTTTCCGTTAGGGAGTATTTTGGCATGAAGCGTAACAATACCTTGATGCCCAAGTTCTAAAGCACGTCTAGGGTAACGTGGTGGTGTTTGCCTGCGAAGTTTTGCTTCTTGAATGATTGTTGTATTCGGTTGTTTGCCAATATTATGATCTGATGATGATAAAATATGGGCCTCAATTTGAGGCTTATCCTGACTGCTTTGCTTATTTAAAACATATCTTACATTCTGTTTTTTCTCTATTTTTTTCGTAATAAGCGTGGCTAATGGCTTGGCGTTATTTATTTCTTTTTCTTCTTTTTTTATTTTATTTTTCTTGATGGTCGGTTTAGTGATCGATTGAACAT
>CAYURS010000025.1:0-2925 GCA_964447165.1 uncultured Thiotrichales bacterium | reverse complement strand
CTTAATTGCTTGTTTATTTATTATCGGTTTAAAATTAGTGCCGATAGATTGGGCAGCTAACATGATTGGTTTTTCAGTCTTGCTACGCATTGCTTCGGTATTTTTGATCGGTGAAGAGTCAATTTCCGGAGTAGTTTTATGTTGTGGTATAGCTTTAGGTGCTGCAAGCGCCATTAAGTTAATCCTTAATGGCGGGCTTTCATGGTTAATGCTGGCATTCACATTGATGTTAATGTTTCTTGCAATTAATAAATTGACACTTACTGATAGGATGAGAAAGCCTATTTGTTGTTTATTATTCATTGCAATTTGTAAGTCTAGCTATTACCACTGGTATTGCAGTCTTGCAACAAAGCTACGGCCTTCTTCTAATAGTGGAATGGTGCGCTTTTGATAAGGTTTATCAAAAATATTTTCTACACCAAGATCGATGACCAGTTTTTTTCTTTGCTTGGGAGACCAACGATAATAGAGGTCATGAACGCCATAACCAGCAGTTTCCAAATCACCCTCTGCTACATTATCATTTGCTCTAGCATAGCGACTGCGCCAGCCAAGAATACTGTTAGCATTAACGCGGGAATTAAAATCTGTCAGCAGTGTTAATGGCACATTGTTAAGTGTTAAAAATTCACCTGTGGCATCATTTTTTGCCTCGGTAAACGAGAGTGAAATTTTGGCGGTGACCGGGTTGAGTTGATATTGACTTTCTAATTCAAAGCCTTCAATTGATGCGTTATCGATGTTGACGCTCATTGTTGTGCCACCACCAGTATCAACTATTTGGCTAATAAAATTATCACCATCACTGTCGAAATACACCGCTTTAAAAGTGAGGCGGTCATCGCTAGAAAAGATTCTTTTTAAATCCAGACCAAAGCCAAGTTCAATAGTGGTCACAGTTTCTGGTTCGAGGTTTGGGTTTGGCACAAAAATGTTATCAGGAAACACAACAACTAGAGGGACTGGCGGGCATCCCGGCATAGGGGCAGGGCAGAATGAAACACCAGGAAAGTGTTGCCCAATTGGATACAGTTCTGTTAGGTTTGGTGCGCGAAATGCGCGGGCCCAACTACCAAACAAGACAACACCATTATTGGGTTTATAGCTTAATGAGAGTTTTGGTGAAATCTCATTTTCATCTTGTGAATTTCCAATATCATCTTCGCTGTCGTAATTATCAAAACGCGCTGCGGGAATGATTAAAAATTCACCTGAGGCTGTATCTAGTTTAATTTCATCTTGAATATAAATTCCATAATTTGTTGCTTCGGCATTGGGTACACCGCCACGTATTGCACCAGCAGTAAAGGTATTGGTGCCGACTTGCCTATCATTATAAATTTCAAGACCATAAGAGATAGTGTGTGTTGTATTTTGGTTGCTATCAATTATTGTTTGATTGTCGAGAGTAAAGCCTAAAGTTTCGATCTCACGTGCTTGGATTCGTCCAGCATTATTCGATCCGCTAATATCTTCTTCCTCCACTTCTGTGTCGTTATAGTAAAGGTGGAGATTTGGACTTAGCCAAGCATTGTCAGGATTCTCATATTCGTATTTAATGCTGAATTGATTGTCTTTTACCTCTTTGTTAACAAGTGGGTTAGCTGGGGTTATTGCTCCAGAACCATTATTAGGTTCCTGGCCATCATTGTTAAGAATTTGCGCTTGGAACTTTAGTGTATGGAAATCGTTAAAGGTGTTGCTAGCTTTAAATAAGCCAGAAAGGATGCGGTCGTCCGTATCCAGTTCGTTGCCATCACCCGTTTCAATGTCACCTGAATCACGATAGGTGATATTACCTAAAATATCCCAGCCACTGGTGATGGTGTAACCAGACAGTGTTGAGGAAATTTCACTATTAGCACTACGGGCACCTAGTGCTGCAAGCACTCCGGATGTTTCTCCAGGTGCAAGTAAGTCAACAGCATCTTTAGTTTCAAAAGCAACAACACCGCCGACACCACCACCACCGTAAATGGCAGAAGAAGCGCCTCTGACAACTTCTATTGTTTTAATTAAGGAGGGGTCAATAAAAAAGCGGCCATCGTGAGCAGATTCAAAATTCTGTCTACGACCATCGATAAGGGTAATTATCGATTCATTATCAAAGCCACGAATAGAGAGGGTTTGACCATTACGCCGCGCACCATTATCAACCTCTACACCGGGAGTAAATTCCAGTAAATCGCCAACATCACCTGACAGGGCATTGCCTGCGGCATCAGCATCAATAATGGTGACCATAGCAGGCACGTCAAACGTTGACCGTGGGCTACGTGTAGCGTAAACGGTGATTTGGTCTACTGAACTGATGGGCATTTCGCTCTCTGCTTTAATAACGGCAGGGGCGGTAATAGATAGTATGGTGCTCACGCACGCCATGCTGATAGCTCGTCGCATATTCACTCCTTAAGAGAATATTCGCGGTGTTTGCTTCCTGCCTGGCTGCCTACTTACTTACTTTAGGTGGTTGGGTAGAGGGGGCTACTTGCCTAGTTTGAGGTTTAGAAATTACTGTTTTTTAGGGGAGAGTACCTAATTTATCAACTTTAATAAGTGAGAATGATTGCTATTTATACAAAGAATGTCAACATATATTCCTCGTATTTTGCTGATTGTAAGCATTTACTTGGCTATTAAGCGGGAGCTTTGGCCCTTAGGGGGTGCGAATTCATGATTAAAATCAGCGACAAATCTTAAGGGTATATTGTTGCTTATGAATTTTTAAGATAGTGATCGACTCTTAAGCATTTTCAGAAATCAGCTGACTGATCGTGTCAAGCAGCCGCTTGCTAAGCAAATCAATTTGCTCTGTTTCTTTAGCATTAAGTAGTGATATCTCTAGCTTGCTAGAGGCTTCTTTAAGATTGGGCCAGTCAACGTAGCAGCTTGCACCATGAAGCCGATGTGCGAGCTGATAAA
>CAYURS010000024.1:0-9677 GCA_964447165.1 uncultured Thiotrichales bacterium | reverse complement strand
AACTATTAACTTTATTAATTTAATAGATTTTATTAATATTGCCCCGTAGACAAATTTTTTAGTTTTTTTAAATTTTAAACTCTCTTAAGGAAATCGACACATGGCGTTAATTAATACACAAATCAAACCATTCCAGGCCAGCGCTTTCAAGCAAGGTGAATTCTTCGATATATCTGACAAAGACGTGCAAGGCAAATGGGCTATATTCTTTTTCTACCCTGCCGACTTCACCTTTGTTTGTCCGACTGAACTTGGTGACATGGCGGACCACTACGAAGAGTTCCAAAAGCGTGGCGTAGAAATATTTTCAGTCTCTACCGATACTCACTTTACCCACAAAGCCTGGCACGATGCATCTGACACCATTGGCAAAATCCAATACACCATGATTGGTGATCCAACTGGCTTAATTACGCGCAACTTTGAAGTTATGCGTGAAGAGCAAGGTCTAGCAGATCGCGGTACGTTTTTGATCGACCCAGACGGTGTTATTCAAGCCATGGAAGTCACTGCTGAAGGTATTGGTCGTGATGCAGAACAATTACTAAACAAAGTCAAAGCAGCACAATACGTAGCAGCAAACCCAGGTGAAGTTTGCCCAGCCAAATGGAAAGAAGGTGAAGCAACCTTGGCTCCATCACTGGATCTGGTTGGTAAAATCTAAGTTCACTTAAGGTAATGCACAAGCCAGCCATAGCAGTAACGTGACTGGTTTGTGCTTCTCTATGACTCAGTGCATACACAGTTTTATAAGGAGACGAATATGTTAGATGCAACAATTAAAACGCAACTGGACACCTATTTAAAAAACCTCGTCAATCCGATTGAGATTACTGTGTCCGTTAATGACAGTGCCAAAGCGCAAGAATTACTTAGCCTGGCAACTGAAATTGCCCAGCTATCAGAAAAAATTACACTGAGAAAAAGCACCGACTCTGAAGGCCGCGCACCCTTAATGGCCATTGGCCCAAAAGGCGAAACTGCACGCGTAGAATTTGCTGGCATTCCTATGGGGCATGAATTTACCTCATTAATATTAGCGCTACTACAAAGCGGTGGTCACCCAGCCAAAGTCGAACAGGCCATACAAGATCAAATTAAAGGTCTAGATGCAGAGTTAATCTTTGAAACCTATATTTCTCTATCATGCCAAAACTGCCCCGAGGTTGTTCAGGCATTAAACCTAATGGCTGTACTTAACCCAAAGATTAAACACACTATGATCGACGGTGCGTTATTTCAAGACGAAGTTGAATCACGCAACATCATGGCCGTACCCGCCATCTACCTCAATGGCGAACCCTTTAGCCAGGGTCGTATGGCGATTGAAGATATTCTCAATAAAGTTGATAGCGGTGCAGCCAAAAAACAAGCGGCAGCACTCTCAGATAAAGCCCCTTATGATGTGCTCATTGTCGGTGGTGGTCCAGCCGGCGCAGCCGCAGCCATTTACGCCGCACGTAAAGGTATTCGTACTGGCATCGTCGCCGATCGTTTTGGTGGCCAGGTAATGGATACCATGAGCATCGAAAACTTCATTTCTGTTAAAGCAACTGAAGGCCCGAAACTGGTAGCCAACCTTGAGCAACACGTACTCGACTATGACGTCGATCTCGTTAAAGGCCAAAAAGCTAGTAAGCTTACCGATAAAATCAAAAACTCTGGACACCTTGAAGTGACGCTCGAAAGCGGTGCCATACTGAAAAGCCGTTCCGTGATTTTGGCCACTGGCGCACGTTGGCGTGAAATGAACGTGCCCGGTGAGCAAAAATATCGTGGCAAAGGCGTTGCCTATTGTCCGCATTGTGATGGCCCGTTGTTTAAAGGCAAACGTGTTGCTGTTATTGGTGGTGGTAATTCCGGTATCGAAGCTGCTATCGACCTCGCGGGTATTGTCGAGCATGTCACCGTATTAGAATTTTCCAACAAACTGTTGGCAGACGAAGTGCTGCAACGTAAAGCACGTTCTTTGAAGAACATCGACATCATTATGAATGCGCAAACCACTGAAGTGCTTGGTGATGGCGAGCGAGTAAGTGGTCTTAATTATACCGATCGCACAACAGGTGAATCGCATAAAGTTGAGCTAGCAGGTATTTTTGTACAAATCGGTTTGCTTCCTAATACCGAATTTCTCGAAGGCGATATTGAGCTAAGTAAACGTGGAGAAATCATCATCGATGATCGTGGCCAAACCTCCATACCAGGCGTTATGGCCGCAGGTGATGTCACCACTGTCCCTTATAAACAAATAATTATCGCTATGGGCGCTGGTTCGACTGCCGCACTGAGCGCCTTCGATCACTTGATTCGTACCTCAGCACCCGCAGAAACAGTGGTAGATAAAGCCGCTTAGAAGGCTAAGAAGCTATAAAGAACCGTTATGGTAAAAACCATAACGATTCTTTATGCAAACATCACTTGTCTTTGCTAAATAAATTTCTTTCATTAGTGAGTTCTTAATTTAACTTACTGTCGTTTTAAACCAGCAACACAACTGCATGCACAGCGACACCTTCTCCACGACCGATGTAACCCATGCCTTCGGTGGTAGTAGCTTTGATATTTATTTGTGAAGGCTCAATATGTAAATCACTCGCTAGCAGTGTTTTCATTTTGGGGAGATAGCTTGCCAGCTTTGGTGCTTCGGCAACAATACTAATATCGGCATTGCCCACTTTGAGTGTTTGTTTGTTGAGCATTGCCATGACTTGTTTAAGTAAGATACGACTATCAATATTTTTAAAACTGTCGTCGCTGGGGGGGAAATGTACGCCGATGTCGCCCAGAGCGGCAGCACCAAGCAAGGCATCACAAAGCGCATGAATCACTACATCACCATCGGAATGTGCAGCCATACCTTTGCTGTAATCAATATTGACTCCACCTAATATGAGTGGTCGTCCTACTTCGAATTTGTGGGCATCTATGCCATGGCCTATGCGCATGCGATTTTCTCTCTTGCCGAAAGATAGAGTTTTGCCAGAACCAAGTCTTCTGGATGGGTAATTTTTATATTATCGCTATGGCCTACCACCATTTTTGGTTGCAAGCCTATATGTTCCATAGCTGAAGCTTCATCGGTAATTATGGCTTTGTCTGCCAGTGCCTGTGTTAACGCAACGGTAAGTTGTTTTAAGCGAAACATCTGTGGTGTTAAGGCGCGCCACAAGTCATGACGCGGAACCGTTTTTATTACAGTGCCGTTACTTTCACAGCATTTAACGGTATCGGCCATGGGCAAGCCTAATAAACCGCCGACGGCATGTTGCGATAACGATGAAATTAAATGGTCAATATCACTGCGACGTAAACAGGGTCTGGCAGCATCGTGGACTAATACCCAGTCATCAGACTCTGCATCCATACTGGCATTCACACTAGTACCAACATGACCTTTTACAGCCAGTGCCTTGAGGCCATTGAGAACAGATTGGCAACGCTCATCACCACCGTCAACGATCATGACATTAGGAAATTTACTAGCGATACCAGGCCAATATGTATCGCCTTTTGATAATACTAAAACAATACCGCTAATATCGGGGCGGCCAATAAAGCATTCGATAGTTAATTCAAGCAGGGTTTTATCGGCAATACGTAGATACTGCTTGGGCAGTTCCACTTGCATGCGGCTGCCACTACCAGCAGCAGGAATAACAACCCAATGTTTACACGAAGACAATTATTGTTGCACCGTTTAGTGAAAATTCTCAACGATACGGTAGAAGGTTTCACCTTCTTTGATCATGCCAAGTTCCGTACGAGCACGCTCTTCGATAGCAGCAAAGCCATTTTTAAGATCAAGCACTTCGGCATCAAGCGCTGCGTTACGTGCCTGAAGTTTAGCGTTGGCCTCTTCTTGCTGTGCAAGCGTTTGCTTTAAGGACCAGACTTCACCAAGGCTACCCTTACCCACCCACAAGTTAACTTGCAGTGTGCATAGGGTAAAAAATAAAATAACGGTAAACACTTTCATTAAGGTTGCGCCTCATTAATCTTACTTTGGCCCAAAAGTTTAATTTTATATGCTTCGGTTATGTGCCACTGATCATACAACTAACTACGCTTTCAAAGCTTGATCTACATTACTCACTACGTAACGAGAAACTTAGCAAACACCTCACGCCCTGCGTATTTTGCCTTATTACCCAGTGCTTCTTCAATACGTAACAACTGATTATACTTGGCAATACGATCTGAGCGTGACATAGAACCGGTTTTTATCTGTCCAGCATTGGTTGCCACAGCAAGGTCGGCAATAAAACTATCTTCTGTCTCACCAGAGCGATGTGAGATAACGCAGTTGTATGAGGCATCACCAGCAATACGAATAGCTTCCAGAGATTCAGTTAAGGTGCCAATCTGATTTACTTTAATGAGAATAGCATTAGCTACGCCTTTTTCAATACCTTCGGCAAGAATAATGGGGTTAGTGACAAAGAGATCATCACCGACTAACTGTACTTTCTTACCAATACGTTGGGTCAATAAATCCCAACCATCCCAATCATCTTCTGCCATGCCATCTTCAATAGACAATATAGGATAGCGTTCTACCCAATCGGCAAAGTAATCAACCATTTCCTTTGAACTGAGTACTTTATTTTCTGACTCAAGACGGTATTGTCCATCTTTATAGAATTCTGATGCGGCAGGGTCAAGGCCAATATAAATATCTTCACCAGCTTTGAAACCAGCGTGTTCTATCGCCTCTAAAATGACATCGATCGCTTCGGCATTTGAACCTAAATCAGGGGCAAAGCCTCCTTCATCACCAACGGCAGTGTTCATCCCTTTGCCATGTAACACTTTTTTCAATGCGTGAAATGTTTCGGCGCCCATACGTAGTGCTTCAGAAAAACTACTGGCACCCACCGGTATAATCATGAATTCTTGCATATCAACGTTGTTGTCGGCATGCGCGCCACCGTTAATAACGTTCATCATCGGTACCGGCAAAACACAGGATGCTTCATCACCAAGATAGCGATATAAGTCTTGGCCTGAATTTATTGCGGCGGCTCTTGCCGTTGCTAGCGATACCGCTAACAATGCATTGGCGCCTAAACGACCTTTGTCATGCGTGCCGTCTAACTTGATCATGAGATCGTCTATGGTTTTTTGTGCGTCGGCATTTTGGCCAATAACAGCATCACGAATTTCACCATTAACGGCAGCAACAGCTTTGGTTACACCCTTGCCAAGAAAACGACTTTCATCTTCGTCACGCAGCTCTACCGCTTCACGCACGCCCGTCGATGCACCAGAAGGTACAGCAGCGCGTCCGACTATGCCGTTATCTAAGATAACGTCAGCTTCTACGGTCGGGTTACCACGCGAGTCGATGATTTCGCGGCCTTTAATGTCTTTTATTGTTGCCATAGTAATTAAGTGAGTTTCCAAATGTTAAAACAGTGCGAAACAATAACCTAGTTTTATATAGAATTATCGCCTAATAATTTATTAATTTGTGAGAGATTATAACAACTTATAGCTGAACATTAACCAAGCATCAAAATTAAATGTTGGCAATGAAGTAACTAACGTGCAATAACAATATTGATGACAAATTAAGGTACAGTCACCAAGCGTCACTAACGGAGCAGTTCCGTTTCCGCGAAAGGAGATGATTTTACGCAGGCATCCAACTCTTTGGCGACTGTTAATAGCGCTTCCATCTGATCAAGCGGCCAGGCATTTGGGCCATCGCTCAGTGCTTTAGCGGGGTTGGGGTGTGATTCCATAAAAACACCTGACACACCAACAGCAATCGCTGCACGCAACAGCACAGGCACGAACTCACGTTGACCGCCCGACGTGCTACCTTGCCCACCCGGCAGTTGCACCGAATGGGTGGCATCGAAAACAACAGGGCACTGGGTGTTACGCATAACAGCGAGCGAGCGCATATCGGAAACGAGGTTGTTATAACCAAACGAGGCGCCACGCTCACACACCATAATGTCGTTATTACCAGCCTCTTTGGCTTTATTAACAACGTTGATCATATCCCAAGGTGAGAGAAACTGACCTTTTTTAATATTAACCGGTTTACCGGCACGGGCAACGTTTTGAATAAAGTTGGTTTGGCGACACAAGAAAGCTGGAGTCTGTAACACATCAACCACGGCTGCCACTTCGTCAAATGGCGTGTCTTCATGTACATCCGTTAGCACCGGCACGCCAATGGTGTTTTTGACTTTTTCTAATATTGCTAAACCTTTCTCTATACCCAGACCACGAAAACTAGCGGTAGACGAACGATTTGCTTTGTCAAATGATGATTTATAAATAAACGGGATGCCCAGTTTAGCGGTGATCTCTTTAAGTTGACCAGCGGTATCCAGTGCCATCTGTTCACTTTCAATAACGCAGGGGCCAGATATAAGAAAAAACGGTTTATCTAAACCAACATCAAAGCCACACAGTTTCATACGCCAGCCACCTTATTAAGACTAGCCTTTCCCTTATCACCCTGCTGGTGCGCAATTGCTGCGTTAATAAACCCCGTAAACAAAGGGTGGCCGCCGTGTGGTCTGGAGGTAAATTCTGGGTGAAACTGACAAGCTAAAAACCAAGAATGGTCAGGAATTTCAACCATCTCAACCAACTCACCATCTACCGAATGACCAGACAATACCATGCCAGCTTCTTCTAAACGTTGGCTATAGCCATTATTAAATTCATAACGGTGGCGATGTCGCTCATTAACCGTTGCAGAACCATAAGTTCGACAAGCAAGTGAGCCTTCTTTCAGTTTGGCTTGTTGCTGACCTAAACGCATTGTACCACCCATGTCAGCGTCAGAAGCGCGGCGCTCCACAGAGCCATCGCTGGTCTGCCATTCAGAAATCAGCGCAATAACGGGGTGTTGTGATTGACTATCAAACTCGGTGCTATGCGCGCCATCAAGGGCTGCAACATTTCGTGCATATTCAATCACCGCGACTTGCATACCCAAACAAATACCGAGATACGGCACATTGTTCTCACGCGCATATTTCACGGTTTGAATCATACCTTCGACACCGCGCTGACCAAACCCACCGGGGATTAAGATGGCATCACATTGCTCCAGACAAGCGCTGCCCTGGTTTTCAATTTCTTCGGCATCAATATAGTCAATAATAATTTTTGTGCGTGTTTGAATACCCGCGTGAATCAACGATTCGGTCAGCGACTTATAGGAGTCAGTCAAATTCATATACTTGCCAACCATAGCAACGGTCACTTCACCCAAAGGGTTATCAATCGCATAGGCAATCGATTGCCATGCTGACAAATCAGCCACATCAGCATCAAGTTTTAGTTTGTCGATAACAATGCTATCAAGATTTTGCTGATGCAATAGCTCAGGAATCTTATAAATACTATCGACATCCACCGCTGAAATAACAGCGCGCTCTTCAACATTGGTAAACAGAGCAATTTTACGCCGCTGTTCATCGGGCAGTGGCTGCTCGGCACGACACATTAAAATATCAGGCTGGATACCGATGGAGCGTAATTCTTTTACCGAGTGCTGCGTCGGTTTAGTTTTAATTTCGCCCGATACCTTAATGTAAGGCACCAGCGTCAAATGCATATACAGGGTGTGATCATGACCCAGCTCGATGCTCATTTGACGAATGGCTTCTAGAAAGGGTTGCGATTCGATATCACCCACGGTACCGCCGATCTCAACCAGCGCCACATCGGCGCCTTTTGCACCAATATAAATGCAACGTTTAATCTCATCGGTAATGTGTGGAATAACCTGCACGGTGCCACCAAGGTAATCACCACGGCGCTCTTTACGAATCACTTCTTCGTAGATGCGACCGGTCGTGAAGTTATTACGTTGCTTCATGGTGGTGCTAATAAAGCGCTCGTAATGACCAAGATCAAGATCAGTCTCAGCGCCATCTTCGGTGACAAACACTTCACCGTGTTGAAATGGGCTCATAGTGCCCGGATCCACGTTGATATAAGGGTCAAGCTTGAGCATGGTCACGTTTAGCCCGCGCGCCTCTAATAGCGCGCCAAGCGAAGCAGAGGCGATACCTTTACCCAGTGATGACACCACACCACCCGTCACAAATACGTATTTAGTCATAAACTCAGAAGATAAAATAAGGCTGCCGTCGAAGTCCTACAAAGTACCAGATTTAGCTAATTCTCTCAATGAAACAAGATCTTAAATCAGCACTCACTGATAAAGGACAGCTATCAGCATGACGAACAACGTTAATGCCGCCTTAATTAAGATACCTTTACATCATCGATATCACTCTCAATCAATGGCACTTCCAAACCTTCAATTTCCTGAAGGGCGCGACCAGCAATCCCCTGCAAATCACCATACATACCGACAGTTGATGCTATCACTCCCTGTATTTGCGCATCGCGCTTCGCCCACAAACGCGTCATGGTCTTTTTTTCTCGGTCTAAATCAGCTTGCATATCGGAGAATTTCTCCACAATTGCCTCAACGCGATGACGGAAACGTGGGCCGGTAAGATAGTCATAGACCAATTCCATTTTCGTTTGCTGGCCTTCCTGAGACTGCTTCGAATTGGCCACTTCGATTAAAGTTTGTCGAAGAGAAAACACAAGCGGAAAAGCGTATTGCGGAGCAGTAACCCAAACGCCATCGACATGACCAAAGCTCTCTATACCCTTTGGCAATGCCTGAGATATAAGAACAGCAATTTCCGCTTTTGCCGTTCGCTGATCGCCGCGCAGCTTAGCAAGCCAAGAATCACTCCAATTCTTGGTGCGCTTTGACTCCCACAAAATTACGCCGCAGGGAAGTCCCGCTGATGAAACAACACGCTGCACAACATCGCCGCCAAATTCCCCTTTGGCGACTGGCTCAATAATGTCGAATGGAAACTTAGCGCGTAATGTCTCTTCAAGCTCTAACTCCATCACTTCACCTTGCAGCTGTTGCGACCCTTGCTCTGCCTTACGCTTCAATTCCTCAATTTTATTCTGCATAGAAGAAATCTGTTCTTCTTTTTCTAGAACTTTAAATTTCAGACTATCTTCTGCTTCCTTTTTCGCTTTTTCCCGAACCTCAGCAATGGATGCCTGAACACGCTTCTCTACCGTTAATTCCAGTTCGCGTTTTGCATCATCAAGTTCACGCTGTTTACGGATTACATCAGCCTGCGCTTTTTGCGCTTCTTCCAGTTTTGCGTTTCTTACTGTAAGAACCTCTTGTAGTTCACTCAGTTCTTTTGCTTTTGACTCCAGGTCGGACGCAACAGCCGTTTTTGCTTTCTTAGCTTCTTCCACTGCAATTGATTTGCGTTCAATAATCAGTTTTTCAGCAACTTGCTCATCAATAGTTTTTTGCGCATCGGCGACTTCTTTTTGCTGATCACGTAGCGCCCTCTCACGTTTTGAAATATCAATCTCTGTCTCCGCTATCTTTGCTTCATATTCCTTTCGTGTGGCTTGAATAAGCGGCGCAGCTAATGATTCAGTCACTTTGATTTCTGTCGAACAGTTTGGGCAAATAATGGTTGGTTCAATCATGCGCTACCCTCCTGATACAAATGCTTCTGAAAGCCAATGAAGGCATCACGTATTCGCGCCACGCCACCAAGCTGATCTGCTGCATCGGTAACCGCCTTGTATTTCAGCTCCAACAAATGTGGAAGCTTGTCCTGATCCAATTCACCAACACC